>JALTVH010000149.1:3731-3952 GCA_027049085.1 Aquificaceae bacterium
ATGGTGGTGGGGAGGGTTGTAGAGATAGGGAAAAAGGTGCTTCTCAGACATGGACACGCTCGCAAGAGCCTTTAAGAAGCTGACGAAGCTGAGAGAAAACTTAAAGGACCTTTCCCAAGAGGAGTCTTACGAAGTTTTCAAGGGAATACTCGAGGGAAAGGTCTCGGACGTCAAGACCTCCTCCTTCCTCACAGCCATGAGGGTAAAGGGTGAGACTCCCG
>JALTVH010000150.1 GCA_027049085.1 Aquificaceae bacterium
AGTGCACATTTACGGGATAACCCAGCTTGGCCTCCTGGAGATGACAAGGCGAAAGGAGACCCCGAGCGTAACCAAGATCCTTTCAACCGACTGCCCTTTCTGTAAAGGAAGGGGCTATATAAAGAGTCCTGAACTCGTTCTCTATGAAATAGAAAAGGAAATAGGTTACTTTAAAGGGAGGTACATGGAGATCAGGGTTAATCCTTATCTGAAAAACAGTGTTGATAAATTACTTGAAAAGAAAGGGCTAAAAAGCTGGGTTTCAATCAGAGAAGAATGCGAGGTTCCTCTTGATTATTATGAGATATTTATAACGGGATAAAGGAGATATGAGGCGAATTACTTTACCTGTAATTTTATTCCTCTGGCTGATTTCAGGTTGTGCCAAGCTTAGTGAGGAGGAAAGAGCGAGAAAAGCTCAGGAGTATTACAGATCTGCCCTTTTGAATTACAAGGAAGGTGACTATGGTGATGCTGTAACAGACTTTGAACTCGCTATGAAATACATGGACCACCTGACCACGGATCAGATCAAAAAGGCTAAATTCCTGCTGGCAAAGAGCTACTATATGGATGGTGATTATGTAAACGCTATTGTAGCTTTTGAGGATTTCATATTTTATTATCCTAAGGTATCCCAGACCGAAGAAGCATACTATCTTCTCATTGACAGCTACATTAAAGTTTCGCCTGATCCGTACAGGGATCAGACATACACCTGGAAAGCTATTGAAAAAGCTAAGGAGTTCCTCAGCAAGTACCCAGGGAGCGAGTATGCTCAGAGAGTTCCAGACTTAATAGATGAGGCTTACAGAAAGATAGCCCGCCACGATTTTTACATTGCAAAATTCTACGAAGACTATGGCTACACCTACTCCGCTGCAGTTAGATACCGTGAGCTCCTGATCAATTTTCCCAAGTACATAGTAGAAGAGGAAGTGGCATACCGCTACATAAGGTCCCTACTTCTTGTGGAAAAACAGGTTGAAAGAGAAAAGGATAAAATCACCAAGCTGATTAAGGAAACAAAAAAGAAGCTTAAGGATGCACCACCAGAGGACAGACCTGTCATTGAGAAAAGATTGAGGTTTCTTAAAAGTGAGATTGAAAGGTGGGAAGGGATTAGGAAAAGGTCTGTTGAAGAAGCGTTGGAGGCTCTTTCAAAATACAGGGAGGTATATGGTATGACGGAGTATTACAGGAAGCTGGAGGATATTGTTAGAGAAAAAGGATGGAAAAGTTAAAGGTAATCCACAAGCTTCTGGAGGAGAAGAAGGCCGAGGATATAAAGGTGCTGGATGTTTCCGGAGTAACAAACATTGCTGATTACTTTGTAATTGCGAGCGCCACATCGCCGGTCCATGCAAAAGCGCTCGGTGAGTATCTCGTGGAAAAGCTAAGAGATCATGGATTTGAGGTAGATCATGTAGAGGGTCTTGAGCTTGGTTACTGGGTCTTATTAGACCTCCTTGACGTGATCGTTCATATCTTTACACCCGAGTGGCGGGAAAGATACGGCCTTGAATGGATCTGGTCTGAATCTGCTAAGGAAGTACAATGACTGCTGCAAGGATCATTCTCTTCGTTATACTTCTGATTCTTGTTCTTCTTTTTGCTTACAGCAACCTGTCTTTGGTTGAGATTAAACTTTTTGGTCTCAAGTTCAGGGCGCCTTTGTTTCTGATACTGCTTGGAGCAATTGGGATTGGAGTAGCTACTGCCTATGGATACACAGAGCTCAAGGGTGCAGGCCTCGCAAGGTACTCAAAAAAGCTCAGAAACTCGCTGATCAATATCGGAACAGGCAGATACCGAAAAGCTGAGGATGATCTAAGGAGCCTTTTATCAAGGGAAGAGGTTGTTCCGCTTTATAACGAGGTTCTCAAAGAACTTGGAAAGAGTATTACATTGTATTACGACCGCTATTCCCTCGGAATTGCAGAAACAATTGTTGCTGAGTCTATATACAGGGAAGAAATTGACAGGGCTGTTGATCTCCTTGAAAGAGCTGTAGGAAAGAATCCTGATAACCTCAGGGCTAAAAGGTCCCTCAGGAGCCTCTACTTCATTAGAGGTGAACTTGAGAAGGCGATAGATTTGCAGAAGGACATCGTCAGGAATTCTCAGAAAGAAGACCTCAAAAGGGAAGAGCTCATCCTGTCGGAAATGATCTCGTGTTCTGGAACTGGGAAGGAGCTAGACTCAAAGAGAGGATGGCTCTGTTACTACCTTTCTCAGATCTCCGGTGATAACGGGAAGAGGGCAAAAAAGGTCTTCACAAGGGCTATTTCAGAAGGAATTGGTAACGAAGTCCTAAGGCTTGCACAGGAAAAGGGGGCTCTGAGTCCCCATATCCTTACCTTCGTGACGGAAAATGAAGATAGATTTTACCCTTCTATTCTTGGACTCCTATACCTTCAGGTCGGCAGGAGGGACAGGCTTGAGGATCTCAAAGAAAATCTTCCAGAACCGATTAAATTATTAATAGAAGAAGGAGAGCAGATAAGGGGGGAATGTTTTAAGGAGCTCCTTGGAATGATTAGGGTGTGGAAGTGTCATAACTGCGGAGCGGAGCTTTCAAGGTATTCTCCCGTTTGTGAAAACTGCCTTCACTGGAACACCCTGAGGGTTAAAGGAGGAATCTAAATGATAATTGACTCTTCCAAGGGAGTGGTGAGGTTCAAGGTCGTCTACCACGGAATAGCCATGTCTGGAAAGACAACGAATATTGAGCACCTGGCAAAGGAAAGCGGTCTCGATATGCTGAGCTTTGACACGAAGCAGGAAAGGACCCTCGTTTTTGACTTCATTACAAAAAAGGTAAAGGTTGACAGCTTCACACTTACTTTTTCTATATATACCATCCCAGGACAGGACATTTATAAAGACATCAGAAAGATGGTCATGAGGGGTGTGGATGCGGTTGTTTACGTGGTTGATTCTTCCGAAAGGAGGCTGGCGGAGAACAAAGAGTTTATAAACACCCTTGATGAGGATCTCAGGATATACGGTAAAGATATTGAAAGCACGCCGATAATTATCCAGTACAACAAGAGGGATCTCCCCGATGCACTCCCGATTGAGATCCTTGAGAGTGAGGTATCAATCCCCGGCAAAAGGAGTGTGGAGGCTGTCGCTGTCAAGGGGCAAGGGGTTTCCGAAACCTTTGACATGGTCATTGAGGAATTGATGGAGAAATTTAAAAAGATGGTAGGATAACTTGAGTAATGTTCTATGGTTACATCGGTGACTCCAAGGGGCTCAACGATGTAATTTCAAGCCTCCTTCAGGGAAGGTCAGGCCTCCTTGAGCTCTTCGTCAACAGATACTTCCTTTCCCTGAAGGTAAAGGATGGCCAGATCATTGAGTTCAAATGCGATATAGGTGGCTTTACCAACAAGAAGAACATTAATAACTACAATCTCCTCGTTTACTGTATTGCTGAGATTCTGTCCAATCCGGAAGGTTTTTTCGCCTTTTATGAAGATACCAAGACAAAAGGCGCACCTCTTGGTAGCCCCGTCGGAAGCGACGAGCTTATGATACAGGCAACAATTGTCAGAAAAGAGCTTGATGAGATAATGGAGAAGGTCATTTCTCCCTTCGCAATTTTTAAGGCAGAGGAAAAGAAGCCCGAAGTATCTTTCTTTGAAGGCAAAAACATAGTTGAAGCTATAGCTCTTTCGGAAGAGCCTGTTGTATCGGTGGTTAGGAGGGTCAAAGAACTTCTGCAGGAAGGCAAGCTTGATATTTATGAATTCCGTGAGGGAGAAGGTGGGGATGATTTTGAGATAGATTACGTAATGGAAAAGGTCCCTCTGAGGAAGGTCAATATAGTAGCTATTTTAGAGAGCCTCAAAAGCAGCAATTTTTCTGGAATAGCAAAGATTTCCTCTCCCACCTATACCATTAACCTCTTCTGTGAAACGGGAAACATCTTTGCGGTTTACCCCGTTGATTTTGATATATTTGAGTTTTTCCTTTCCCCTGATAAAAATGCGGAGCTTAGCCTCGTAAATATAGACAAGAATATCGTAAAATTCATTGCGCTCAGATACCTTGGGAAACCAGATATTGATACGGTATCAAGCAATTTTATGGAAATCAGTAAACTATTTCTTGGTCTCAGCAAGCACAGGAGAAACGCCCTGCTATTGATTTCTGAAAAGAGGGGCGACAGGTTCATAGTTTTCAGGGATGGTCAGCTCGTAGCTTCCTTAAACGAGACAGATGGCGTCTTCAGAGTTACTAATTCTCTGAATTTTGAAGAACCTTACTTTGTTAGTCTCTTCTTTTATAGAAAGGTTGAGAACATCGCACCGCTCGTATATCTATTCATGATAAATGAGGTCCTGAGCGTATTTATGAAGCACTCTCCCACCAAGATCAACACCATGGTCCTCAGAGAGGTCGTCAAGTATCCCTTTCTTACCCTTCAAGAAGGCAAGCTCCACATGACCAAAAATCCCGGTGAGACGGAAGAGGAACAGTTACTCAATCTCCTTACATTCATAATTGACCTCTGCTCTCAGGAAATAGGTGAAGATAAGCAGGCTGAAGAGCTGGAGTTCCAGCTGAGGCCCTTTAAAGACATTTTCCGCGTCCTTGACATAGACAGGTACCTGAAGATCGCCCAGGAGTAAATGCTGAAGGAAGGGGACTGGATATTAGTTACTTACGGTGATAAAAAGTACCTGCGAAGGCTTGATCCCAGAGATTCAATAAACGTCAGAAAAGACGTTTTGAAGTTTTCTCAGATAATCGGTAAGAAAGAAGGAATAAGGATCGGAAAGTTTGCTGTCTTTAAGCCCTCTCTGGAAGATATTATCCTATACGGTTTCAGAAGAGAGACGCAGATAGTTTATCCGAAGGATTCCTTTTTCATCAGTATCAAGCTCGGTGCTGGTCCTGGAAAAAAGGTTCTTGATTTTGGAACTGGCTCAGGTGCAATGTGTGCTGTCTTTTCCTGGCTTGGATGCAAGGTTCACTCCTTTGAAGTGAGGGAAAAATTTTATAAAAACGCCGTGAGGAATCTTGAAAGGTTTGGGCTGGCAGATAACGTTATCCTTAAAAATGAAGACTTCCTGAAGGCGGATGTGCCTTATTCGTACTTTGATTGTGCCTTTGTTGATGTTCGTGATCCTCTCCCCTACCTTGAGAAGGTTCACCTCTCGCTCATTGAGGGTGGAAACCTCTGCTTTCTCCTGCCCACGACCAACCAGGTTGCTGATCTCCTTGATAAAATTGGAGAGCTTTTTGGAAGCATAGAGGTAATGGAGATTCTCATCAGGGAATACAACGTTAATGCAAAAAGACTGAGGCCCAAAGATACAATGATAGGTCACACAGCTTATCTTGTTTTTGGAAGAAAGCTGAGTTATTCAGATTCTTGAGAGCACAAATTCCCCTATAGGGTTCTGAAACTCTCTGTCTCCAAGGTGGTAAGCGGTCCAGAGATGAAGGCATCTCACCTTCAGAGGTTTTGTCCTGAAATTTCTGATCCCTCCGATTCCTATATCCGGATTCATCAGCAAGCCTCTGCATACCCTGTCCCACTTTCTGGAACCCATCAGAATGTCCGGATACAGTTCTTTAAGTATCCTTTTCCTTGCATCAATTTCTTTTTCGTGAAGCGCAACAAAAAAACTGAAGGTTTCTTCATCTTCACTAAGTTCTTCCGAGAGTTTTTTTATCCAGCCTTCCGATTCCAGTTTTGATATCTTTCCTCTAAGCTCCTTTTCCAGGATCCAGAACCGCGTAGGTTCAGGCCTGTAGATTCCTTTTTCATAAACGATTATTGGGTTTTCAACCACTTCTACCATCTTCCTCTGGATCTGGAGAAAGGAGCGCCTCTGTGAGATCCTTTAAGAATTTCTGTCTTTTTTCACCCTTTGGAAGTTTTTTTCTCATAGTCGCAATTTTTTCAAGGATAATATCAATATTTTCGGGGAGGCAGTTTTCAATTACTTCCCTGACCTTGGCGGACACCGAAGGCGCCTCACCTCCGGTAGATATTCCTATTACAAGACTCCCTTTTTTTACAATAGATGGAAAGATGAAGGTGCAGAACTGAGGAGAATCAACGCTGTTGCAGGGAATCTTCTTTTTTCTGCATAAATTGAATACTCTTTTCTGAAGGGCAAGGTCATCAACCGCAACGATCACAAAGTCTGCGTCCTTCAGATCCATTGCCAGGAACTTTCTCCGCCTCAGAGCGAGCCCCCGTAGTTGAATGAGCCTGATGAGTTCTTTATCAGGGCTGGGATCAACCACAGTGATCCTGTTTGTGAAGTTAAGAAGAGTTTTCACCTTTCTTAATCCTACCATCCCTCCACCAACAACAAGAACATTTTTGTCTTTAAGGTCAGTAAAGATAGGAAAATAAGCCATCAGAACTCTTCCTTCCAGAAGCCTTTGCCCTCTTCCCTTGCAAGTTCCTGGGCTTGTCTGAACCTCTCAACATACCTCACATTCGGTGGAAATGTATAGATTGTTGCGTATCCTTCTCTCAGGAGAACCTCGTTTAACATCCTACCATCGGGGAGCCATACATAGGCAAGGAGCCTTCCGTATCTGTCATGGATCTGAACGTCCGTTTCAAGGTAAACGACCGTTCCTGGTGGAATGAGCTTTTTTGTAAACTGTGAGGCTATCTTCCCCATTTCAATGATCTCTTCAGGGGGTATGCCGAGCCTCCTTGAATCCCTCATGAGCTTTTTGTTCTTTCTTTTTTCAGGAGTATCTATCCCTATGAGTCTTACTCTGACCTTTTCCCCATCTTCAAGCTTGCACTTGAAGGTATCACCGTCGTAAACCTTTATCACTTTGCAGGGTACACCTTTGGATCTGCTTTCCTCTGCCCTTGCAATCCCTTCCCTTTCCAGGACTTCCTTTTGTCCAAGTTCCCTGAACTGCTTGCCTGAAAGAAAGTAAAAGCCTATTAGAACGAGACCAACGAGGATATAAGAATAAGCCCTTCTCATCTTCTTTAATTTTATTGTGAAAAATTCACTTAACATATATATATGAGGGAGGGATCATTAGGGTATGAAAGTGGTTGAACTTGAGGGTCCTGCTCTGTGGCTTGTCCTGAAAGGTAAGGTCAAGAAGGGAAAGCTCAGCGTCTGGGAAAGAGTACTGTCTTTTCTCCGGGGCTGTAGCCTTCAGAGAGGACCGGCTTTATCTCTTTAGGAATATCCTTTACGCCTATCATTTTCAGAGCTGTTCCCATTTTTGAGGGCATAAAGGGAAGCAACATCAGGCTGAGAAGGGTTATGCCGTCCATCAGTGTGTAGAGAACGTCCCTTAGGGTAGGGTCTTCTCTTTTAGCAAGTTCCCAGGGAGCCTTTTTGTCAACGTACTTGTTAAGAAAGGCACTGAGTCTGAGAGTATCCTCAATGGCTCTGTTGAAGGCAAGAATCTTCATGTTGTTGTGAAAGGAGCTAAGAGTTTCCTCTGCAATTATCGTGTATTCATGATCCGCCTTTCCCCGCACTCCTCCCCTTGAGTATTTGAGAGCCATTGAAACAACTCTGCTGAACAGGTTTCCTATCTCATTTGCAAGTTCACCGTTTATTCTATTCAGAACCGCCTCCCTGGAAAAGTCGCCATCCTGACCGAAAGGCACCTCCCTCAGGAGGAAGTACCTCATCTCGTCAACGCCATACTCTTTAGCAACCTCGCGGGGGTCAACAACATTTCCCAGGGACTTGGACATCTTTTGACCTTCCACTGTCCACCACCCGTGGGCAAAGACCATTTTCGGAAGATCCAGCTCAACGGATATAAGGAAAGGATACCAGTAAACGGTGTGAAACCTTAGGATGTCTTTACCTACAATGTGAACGTCAGCAGGCCAGAACTTATACCTCTGATCGCCGAGGGCTGAAACATAGTTAAAGAGAGCATCAAACCAGACATAGATGGTGTGTTCAGGGTCAAAGGGGGTGGGGATCCCCCACTTCACTCTGTTCCTGGGTCTCGTTATGGAAAGATCCTTCAGCCCCTGCTTTATAAAGGAGACTATTTCCTTTCTGCGGAATTCGGGCATTATGGGTGAATACTCTGAAGAAAAGAGTTCAAGTATCCTGTCCTGATACTTTGTCAGGCGGAAAAAGTAGGAAGGTTCTTTGATGTACTCGCAGGGCTTTCTGTGGATCGGACAGGCGTTGTTTTCCACAAGTTCGGACTCCGGCTTGAACTCCTCACATCCTACACAGTACCAGCCTTCGTACTCTCCAAGATAGATGTCTCCCTTCTCATAACTTTTGGTGATTACTTCTTTGACATACTCAACGTGGTCGGGGTCAGTGGTTCTTATAAATCTGCTGTAGGAAATATTTAACTCCTTCCAGAGTTCCTTGAAGTTTTCAGAGTTTTTATCGGCAAGTTCTCTGGGACTTATTCCCTTTTCTTCAGCAGATTTCTGGATCTTTAGCCCGTGCTCGTCGGTTCCCGTTAGAAAGAAGACCTCCTCTCCCCTGAGTCTGTGGTAGCGTGCAAGGACATCTGCGGAGATGGTGGTGTAGGCGTGTCCAATGTGGGGAACGTCGTTAACGTAGTAAATCGGCGTGGTGACGTAAAACTTGCCCATGGGAGAAGTATTATAGGACAGGCTTTGTTATATATCCGAAGGAGGGGTGCCTCCCTCAATCCAGTCCAGAATCAGATTTACGACGTCCTCATCCCTTCCATAAAAGCCGTGGTAGGTTTTGGCTTTGCAGGGATTACTTGAAAGGTTCAGACCACCAGTCACGGTTGTGAAGTCTTTGAAACCTGTTGGAAGTGAAGTATAGAGGATCTGTGCGGAAGAATAATCTGAGGAGGAACATCCATCATCCCTGTGGTGGACCATCAAGATCTTTCCGCTAAAGGAGTTTACGCCTGTGCAATTGATGAAATCGGTCGCACCAGAGGAACAGTAAGCCGAATACTGGACTAAACCGGAGTTGTCAGATGACACGGTCGCCGTCAGGACAATTCCGCTAACGTCTGCTACCTTATGGGATAGATAAGCGGTTGCCAGTGTTCCTCTGCTGGTTCCCACAAGGTAAAGCTCCGTGACCGAAATTCCATGATCTGTCTGGATATCATTTAACACCTCGTTGAGGTCATTTGTTACATCATCTGGCTCGTTAAGGGAATCGCCGTCCCAGTCACCACCGACCCTGTAGGTGCTTGCCACTATTTTGGGACCTCTTGAGTCAAAAGACATCTGATTTTTAACATCATCCGGCATGTCCATCAGTATGACTGTGTGACCCCGCAGAGCAAAGTCCCTCGCGGTTCTGGCAACAAAGTTGTAGCTCACCCATATATCTGGGCTTATATCAATTGAGTTGGACGAAGTTTTACCACAAAAAGATTTCTCGGACATATAACCAAAGTGGCAGCTTCCGGCACCGCCGGGGAAGAGTACGATAACCCTTCCGGAGGGAGAAGAACCTCTGTAAATGAGGAGGTAACGTAAGTTTGTTGAGTAGGAACCTCTGGAAACTGAAAGGTTCCCTATCTGATATCTCAGATCCTTATATCTTTCCTCACCTTTCTTATCACAGGACGTTAAAAAAAGCCCTGCACTAAGTCCAGAAAGCACCGCCCAGGCGGTCCTTCCGCCTCTCATTATATTAATTTTATGGCTGACCTCCTTATGATGTGGGGGGATATGGACGGTGAGAGCTTCACCCCCGACAAGGTCTTCTGGCTAATTTCAAAGCCCCATCCCCACTGGGTTGAGACCTCCAGGGACAACCTGAGGCTTGACTTCAAGGAGAGTGGTTTCAGGCAGTTCGTAAATCTCAACTCCCGCCACATAATTACCGATGCGATGCTCATGTTCGGTCTCAACTATGCCTATGAGACCCAGAAGCTTATAGAGGCTCTGAACCCTGTTAGGTTGATGGTCAGGATGAAGCCCGGAAGCTATCTGGGAATGAGCCACCATTTTCTCGGGGCGCCCTTTGAGATAGAGGCTGACGATGTTCTCAGGGAGTTCCTAAACTCCGCCAGGGACATTCTTGAAGAGACAGGCTTTGGCAAATCTGTGGTGGTCCTGTCCTTCAACCCGTATCTTGAGGACGTGATCCTATACAACCTTGGCAGGATAAAGAACCTTGATTACAGGTTCACAAGTTGTCGGTAGGTCAGAAAGAATTGGCTATATCAAGAATGATATCGTCGTAAAATCGGACTACCGATTCAGGTGCAAGGCATCTGAGAGGTATTACCTGAACCATGGATACGCCCTGAGCCATCATGCCGATCTTGTAAGCTGCTGCCTGGGAAAGGTCTATAATTCTCCCGTCAATGTAGGGACCCCTGTCGTTGATCCTCACTGTTATTACTTTGCCATTTTCTTCATTTCTCACAAGTACGTAAGTTCCAAGAGGTAGCGTCCTTGATGCTGCAGTGAACTTGAAGAGGTCATAGATCTCACCGTTGGCCGTTCGCCTTCCGTGGAATCTGCCTCCGTACCAGGATGCGATCCCCCTTTCAACTCTGCAGTCCTTTTTTACCTTGATACCCGGTGCGATTTCCCTGTATTCATCCTTAAGAAGGTCAGAGATCATTTCCCTGAACTCTCTAAGTTCAATAAGCTGTTGCTTCTTTTTGGGGAGGGTTATGTCAAGGAAGCTCTCTTCACTTGCATGGGAAGATGCCACAAGGATCAGGCACCCCAGTGCCGTTGCTGTGATTCCTCTCATTTCCTATCCCGTAGGCAGGTAATAGGGCCTTATATTAATCTCACCATCGGGAAGTCTTACTGGATTTTTTAACAGCTTCTCTATAAGATCAAGCTTGCCTTCAAGGGTGCTGACGTCCTGACCGTATATTTTTGCAAGCTCGGACAGATCAGGCGCTTTCTTACCAGACCTTGAGATTTCCCTTGCGATAACGTAGGCTCTTGCGTCAACTTCTGGAAAGAGGTCCTTTATATAGGTCAAAACCTCACTTGAGTAGACCACTACCCTCGGGAACTTCATCATAGTCTGTATCATCTGCTCCAGATGGAGCTGGTCGTGAAGGCTTACACCCTGGGGCGTTTTTATTCCTGCAAGGACCCTGTTTCCGTCAAAGTCAGCATGGTAAACTACGTAGCTCTCGGGAACCTCCTCCCATCCGTTTTCAAGAGCGGTGGTAACAAAGGCACCCATCGCCTCAGCTTTAGAGGGGAATATATCAAGGAGCTTTTCAAACTCCTCTTCTGGAACCTCAAGTATCAGAACCCTTGTACCATTATCCATCTCTTCCTCTTTCAGGCTGTAGCTGATCTCCTCCCAGTTTTTCAGGAAACTGGTCCTCTCTTCCTTATGGGACTCGGAATCTATAAGAGTCTGAATCTTCATTTTATCCTCCGGGATTAAAATATAACCTGTTAAATAATGATAACGGAATTTACTGACACCCTGCTTGTCCTCAAGGCCTTCCTCCTTTCGACTGCTGAAGACTGGGTTGAGGAGCTGATCCTTTCTGCCGGAATCATCGGATCTTACGGTCTCGTTCGTTACTTCCTTAAAGGTGTTGAGAAGAGGATCCATGAAAGCCATGCGGTCCACTTTGTCCGGTTGCTGGCACCTGTTTCCTTTTATGGGGTTACAGCCTACCTGATCCTCCTTCTTCCGGAGATCAACTCACTCCACATCCTTCTCTCCCTCTTTTACATCCTTGTTCTAACGAGCCTGACCCAGTCCTTCAGGTCATACGTACCCCTGGGATTCCCGTCCTACGTTGCGATCAACCTTTCCATTGTTGCGAGTTCTGTTATGGTCTTTTTCCAGAACGTTTCAAAAACTGTTAACCCTTTGCTCTCTTCCAGCTTCTTCACTTACTTCAAGCTCTTTTCTGCGATCATCATCACAATAGTCCTTATCAGGCTTTATGTTCACATCCTTGATCACCTGAAGGATTCACTCTTAGGAAGGGTTGCAAAGAGGTCAGGACTTCCCCTCTTCGTGATTTATGTTGCGGTCACCGCTTCCTGGACGGTTGGAACCGTTGAGTTTTCCCAGGACTTTGTTGTGAAGCTCGCAGTACTTGTAGGAATCCTCTTTGGTTACATGGCTCTCCTCGTTTACACGGTTGTCAGCATAGAGAAGTTTTTTGGTGAGGTAGAGGGTTCTTTTGCGCTTGTTGAGAGCTTCAGGCGGTTTATGTATATCCTTGCCTTCTTTGTACTGTACAGAGGAATAGATTTTCTATTCTCAACGGGTGAAACCGTTGGAAAGCTGAGAGAGGTTTACGTTCTCAAGACAGAGCTTGTTGAGATCTCAATCCTGTCATTACTTGAGGGGATTTACCTCTTTGCTCTCCTTGTTTCCTTTACCTCCCTTTTAAAGCATGGGGTGTACGTCTATTACATGAGAAAGGATAAAGAAATTGAGGCGGGATCCCTCAGGTCTCTTATCTCAAACGTTGGCTTTCTTATTGCTGTTACCCTTGCCCTCGTTGAGCTTGGAATTACGTGGAAGGTGATGGTACCCATTGCCGGAGCTCTGGGGATCGGTATTGGCTTTGGTCTCCAGACCATATTCAATAACTACATAAGCGGTTTTATTCTGCTTCTGAGTAAAAACATCAAAGTGGGAGACCTTGTTGAACTGGAAGGGTCCGCCGGTAGAGCTATAGGAAGGTCTGCCGAGACGATCTTCGGAAAGGTGGTAAACATCAATATCCTGACCACCGTAATAAGAACAACTGACAACGTGGAGATAGCCATTCCCAACTCTGAATTTGTTTCTGGCAAGATAATCAACTACTCCCTTTCGGACCCTTACATCAGGGTGAGGATACCTTTCGGTGTGTCCTACGGTTCCGATCCGGAGAAAGTTAGGGAAGTCCTCCTGAGGGTTGCTCAGGAAAACCCCCTTGTTCTGAAGACGCCCAAGCCATCGGTCTGGTTTTACGAGATGGCGGACAGCAGTTTGGTCTTTTACCTTCTGGTTTGGGTTGACATCAGGAAGTTCTGGCGGATGAAGGCGCTCAAGAGTGAGATATACTTCAATGCATGGAAAGAGCTCAAAAAGGAGGGAATTGAAATCCCCTTCCCCCAGAGAGACCTGTGGTTCAGGTCTCCCCTTAAGGTTGAGATAGATGAGGGAAAGGTTTTTAAAAGAGGCACTCAAAGAGGCAAGAAGGGCTCTTGAAGCAGGTGAGGTGCCGGTGGGCTGTGTTGTGGTGATGGATGAAGAGGTAATATCCTCGGCACACAATCTGACCCAGCACACCGGCGATCCAACTGCCCACGCAGAGATCATTGCTTTGAGGAATGCCTCTGAGGCACTTGGTAACTGGAGGCTTGAAAACTGCAGTGTGTATATCACCCTTGAGCCCTGTATTATGTGCGCCTATGCCCTTGTCCTTGCAAGGGTTAGAGAAGTTATTTTTGGTGCAGTTGATGAAAAGCACGGAGGGGTTATGAGTCTTTACAGCATCTTTGATGATCCGAGATTAAATCATCATGTCAGGTGGGTGTACTATCCCCTTGATGAGTGCGGGAAAATCATCAGTGACTTTTTCAGGGAAAGGAGATGATAGTAGGTGTTTTGAGAGTTGAGCTTTACATGCCTTATGCGAGGTCTCTCAAGGAAAAGAGGAAGGTGCTCAGGTCAATTAAGGATAGGCTGAGGGGCAGTTTCAACGTATCGGTTTCGGAGGTTGATAACCACGACCTGTGGCAGAGGGCAAGCCTGGGGATCTCAGTAACGGGAAGTGACTATGCTCATCTTCAGGAAATCGTTGACAGGATCCTTGAATTTTTAGAGAGGTACTGGTCCCATCTGATCCTTGAGGTTAGCTCGGACTTTTTCAAAGTTTAGTACTTGGCTGTTATGAAGTCAGCTACGGCAGAGGCTGCAATTGCGTCAGGCTTGAGGACGGGCTTCAGACCCTGAGCAAGCACGTATCCGACCGCCTCTTTAACTATTATGCTCGACCTGTGGTCAGGATTTGGATTTATGTCCAGGTGAACTTCAAAGGGACGGTCACCCACAACGTCTGCGATCATTAGGGCTGTATACACCGCCCTGTTGACCTCTTCAAGGAGCCTCTGCCGAATTGAGGTGATTCTCCTCACCCTGTCTACCTTCCAGAATATCTTTGCCCCGTGGTTGGAGTTGATATGAACAACTACTACCGTAACGAAGATCGTCTTTGACCTGAACTGCCTTGAGTCACACCCAACGTAGATTGCGCTCTCAGGAGAAGAGCTTGCTATGAAATCCCTCACTTCCTCAACGTTTCTAAAGGCAGGCATCAGTCCCTCTCTCCTCCGGGGTTGAAGTCAACTTTGCTGTGCCACTGGGGTTTAAAAAGGATCCAGTGCTTCATGTTCTCCGGACTCCTTGCGTAGCATACCTCGCAGAGAAGACCTCTTGGCGTTAACTTTGAGTTGTCGTCACAGCAGTCTGTCAGGTTCCAGAACTCGTAATTGTCGTGAAATATCAATTTTCCGCACTCTAAACACTCATAGAGCCTGCAACCTTTCTCCGAAAGAAATTCTTCAACATCCTTTTCCTCAGGTATTTCCTGTAGGTCAAAGACGTTTTTCAGGAAATCTTTCTGCTTCTGGCTCAGATCCCTGATTAACATGGGTAAATTATAAAATCATTCGCCCTCGTAACCCAGCAGTCCTTCAAGAAAGTCCTTGATTTCCTTTCCAGCTTTTTTTAAAGCCCTTCCTGTTTCGCAGTAGGCTTTGTTGGCGGAACAGCGCATTTTGCATCCATCCTGTTTTTTCTGGTTTGTAGGGTACTTGACCACGCAATCGTATTCACATTTTTTGAACTCAAGTTCGCATCTATCAAGCTTCTTGATCTCCCCTGAGAATCCTATCCCTGCAATGAGAAGGACGAGAACCAGCACTCTCATCTCAGCGTTATGTTAACTGGCTTCCCCTGATCGTTCCTTACCTCAAAGTAAATCCCACATTTACCCTTGCTCTTACCAACCTTTCCCAGCACCTGCCGCTTTTTGACCCTCTCGCCCTGATTTACCCAGGGTTTTCCAACCTTTCCGTAAACTCCTACGTTCCCATCTTCCTGCTCAACAATTATTATCCAGCCGTAGTTGTCAAGGTCCTTTCCGGAATAAGCAACCTTACCTCCCTCCACAGCCCTGAAGAAAGACCCACACCTTGCACTTATAAAGTAACCTCTTCCTTCTTCTTTTATGGCGCCCTTTACAGGGGCATAATAAATGATCTCCTTCCGGGTTAACGGTTCTCTCTCAACCTTCACACTCTTCACAGTGCAGGCAGTAAGAAAGGAGAGGATAGCAATGACCGGAAGTATCCTCATAGGTCACCGTCCATTTCAATCTTTGAGGGTGTAACGCCTCTTTGCCCGAGATACTTGCCCTTGTAAGTTTTTTCCGGCACGGTATCAAGCATTGCAAAGACAAGCTGGCATATCCTCATTCCCGGATAGAGCCGTATAGGAACGCTGTTTGCGTTGTATAGTTCTAAGGTAATCTGTCCTTCAAAACCTGCGTCGACCCATCCTGCGTTCTCAATAAACAGCCCGAGCCTCCCCAGGGAAGACCGCCCTTCAACGAATGCGGTTATGTGAGGGGGAAGCTTTATGTATTCAACAGTCGTTGCAAGGAGAAACTCCTTGGGGAGTATTTCGATGTAGTCATCAGCCTTTATTACGGTTACAGCTTCAGTACCCTTCCTGACGTCTATGGGTTCTCGCCCTGAATACCTTGCAAATTCCGATCCGAGCCTGAGGTCAATGGAACTGCACTGGATCTGGTCCTCTGTGCAGGGCTGGATGGAGAGTTGACCGCTTTCCACCAGCTTTTTAATGGTTGAATCGCTCAGGATCATATCCCTTTAAAATTATAAAGGCATGCGCGAAAGAGTTTTCGCCCTTACTACGGGTGCACTGATTATTGGCCTTGTAGTATTCCTGGCGGTCAGACACAGTCCGCAGGTCCACAGGGTCAAGAGCACACTACTCAAGGAAACATCGCTAATCTACAGGGTAACTGGTAAGGTAATTGTCCTCCGGGCTGAGTCTCCTGACGATATAGTGGCCGTGAACTGTGAAAAGGTTCCAAGGATTACTTACTCAAAGGTTCCCGACCTTTCAGCGCTTACTCCTGAAGATAGAAAAAAGAAGTTCATTGACCTGATTCTCCCTTCAGTTCTAATCGCCAACGAAGAGGTCAGGTACATAAGAAAGTCTCTCCTTGGGATAACTCTCAAGCTTCAGAAAGATATTCCTCTGACCGTCAGAGAAAGGGAATTCCTCTCCTCCGTACTGCAAAGGTGCAGGGCAAACTCTCCCGAGGATGTTCTGGTCAAAGCCTTTCCTGTTCCCCCAAGTCTCGTGATTGCCCAATCCGCAATAGAAACGGGATGGGGGACTTCACGGTTTTTCCTTGAGGGAAACAACCTCTTTGGAATGTGGACCTTTAGGGAAAAGGGTTCGGTGATCAGGGCAAGGGGCGCGGAGGTAAGCCTGAGGGTTTATCCGACGATCCTTGAATCGGTCAGGGGTTACCTGTACACTCTGAATGTGGGCTGGGCGTTTGAAGGATTTAGAAGCCAGAGGCTTTTGAGCCTGAACCCCTTTCATCTGTCAAACTTCATGGATTTCTACTCAATAGAGAGGGATGAATATGTCAGAAAGATCAAGCGGATCATCAGGGAGAATGATCTTACGCGCTTTGACAGCTGTACTCTTTCTGATAATTTCGCTCGCTGAGTTTGCACGGGGCGGGCACGCAACTATTCTCCTTTACCACCGCTTTGGGGATGAGAGGT
>JALTVH010000151.1 GCA_027049085.1 Aquificaceae bacterium
ATGCATAGACCTCCGCTGAGGCTATGTAATCTGTTCCGGGAGTCTTTCTTGGTGCTCCAAAGTAGCCAGCCCAAAAGAGAGCACCGGCAAAGAGAATCATGCCAAAGCCGTAAAGAGCTGGTTGCCACCTAACAAGGGAAGAAAGGGCTGAGGTGTATCTGAGATCCTTAAGGAAATAATAGGAGAGTCCCATGATCCCCACCAGAATACTTGCCATAACCGCATGGTAATGGGCAGGGATCCTGAGGTCGTATCCAGCTATCAGGTAGCCGGTTCCTGCACCCGCAAGGTAAAGGATAATACTGAGTCCAAGAACCTTTCCAAAGATAGTCCCTCTGAATGCACCTTTCACAATGAACAGAAGGGCGATCAGAAGAGTTGGAACACCAATGCCTACCTGATATCCAAGAGTGGTGATCCTCTGGGCAAAGGAGGATAAGGCATCAATCCCTAAAACCTGAAGGTAGATGTAGTAAAAGGGAAAGGGAATAAGCAGGAGAGAAAGGATGCCAACAGAGGTGTGAACTCCTCTCCGATTCAGTCTCATCAAAAGAAACCATACTGCCAACAGCAATCCTGCATTAACAAACTGATGGATGTGACCGGGGAACCAGTAAATCCTTTCCAGAAGGATCTGGGGCTCAAGAGGCGCATTGTAATCTTTTAACGAAAGTCCAAGGCTTACAATAAGGGAGAGGGATAGAATAACTGTTACCGAAAGAACAATTCTTACAGGATCCCTGAAGTTCAGGGGCCTCAGCATTTTGTAAAAGAACCTCAGGGATGTGAGCAGTATTGAAAGACCGAGGAGTCCCGCTCCTGCAAAGAAAGCGGGGTCAAGGATCGTGGGAAAGTAGTTATTCAGAACAGCGTTTCCGAGCCCAAGAGCAGAAGAGTAGGCTATAAGTATCATTCCAGCAAGAGCGGGAATTATCTCGTGTGCTCTGCTCTCGGCACCAAAAACCCTGTGCCACAGGAAGATCAGGAAGGAGTAAAGACCAAAGATCAGAGCAAGGTCAACATGCCCAGCAAGCCAATGGGCAAAGTACTGACCAGGAAGGTACTGTGAGGTGTATGGAGTTCTTGCAAGGGCAACAAGGAGAGCAAAGGCACCACCGGAGCCAATTGAGAGAACAAAGAGGATAAACCACGCCCTCATCAGCTCTTCACCAGATCAAAAACCATCATGCTGAAAAGGACAGCGAGGTAAATGATTGAAACAAAGAAGAGCTTCATCCCCTCCTCCTTTTTGGAAAAGAGAAACTTCAGGGTAAAAAGAATGTAAAGGGTGCTCATCACCACAGCGGTAATAAAGTAAATGAACCCTGTCATTCCGATCAGTGAAGGTAGAACGCTTAGCGGTAGCAGGGAAGCAGTATAAAGGAGAGTCTTGATTTTGGTCACCTTGATTCCTCTAACAACAGGAAGGGCAGGGATACCCGCCCTCGCGTAATCATCCCTGTACTTGATTGCAAGCGCCCAGAAGTGGGGGGGTTGCCACATAAACATGATCAGAAAGAGAACAAATGCCTTTATATCAAGCGTACCTGAACCTGCAACGTATCCGATGATCGGCGGAAGGGCACCGGAAATCCCTCCAATTTCCGTCGCAACAGGTGTCCTCCTCTTGAGGAGAAGGGTATAGATCACAACGTAGGAAAAGGAGGCAACAAAGGTAAGGATCAGAGCCAGCATGTTGACGAAAAGATACATAACAATGAAAGAAAGGATAATAAGTGAAAGTCCAAAGGCTACCGCACTGTACGGACTAACGGTTCCTCTGGGAAGGGGTCTGGACTGAGTTCGTTCCATCAGGCTGTCAACGTCACGGTCCATAACCATGTTAATCACCGCCGAACCCGCAGCGGCAAGACCCGTTCCTAAAAGCGTCCAGAAGGCAAGGAGAGGTTCTACCTCACTCCTGGAGCCTATGTAAAGACCGCCAAGGGTGGTGATTAAGACCAGGGCGACTATTCCGGGTTTTGTAAGGATCATGAGTTCCCTGATGGCTGTAGTGTAGGCGAGTGTCTTTTCTACCATGCGCCTGCCTCTTGTGCCTGAGATAATTTAACCACACTCTTGCCCTCAAGAACCTTTGGAGCAACGAGGTAGGAGACCCAGATAACAATAAGAAAACCAATGGCTATGTGAAGGAACAGCACTGGAAGGTATATCTTTGTAAGCACCGTCGCTACGCCAGCAAGAACTTGAGCTGTTATAAGAATAAGATTTATTACAGCAGGAATTCCCGGTGATCTCAAGAGAATATAAAGGGCAAAGATGATAAGGCCCATGGCGACCGTAATGTGGAGTAAGTAGGCAAAAAGGTTGTAATCTGCTGCCTTGACATATCTAACCAGTATTCCCAGCAAAATCTGGAACATCACAAGGAGGTAAAGGGCTTCAGAGAAGGGAAGGGAAGGCTCTCTGGAAACACTCCTGACCGAAGCATATATAAAGGTAAGTCCAGACAGTATGGCAACCGATAAAACCAGATGAGAGGTTGTATAAACATAATCAAGAAACTCCCTGAGGAGAGGTGCCTCCGTCACTACCACCCTCATGCCAAGGAGAGCTTCAAGTACCAGAAGGCCCAGGATCCATAACATTCCCTTTTTCGGAAAGCCAGAGAAGTTTCTCCAGATAGATACAAGGCTCCCTATTATGAGAATACCAACGATCCCTCCGAGGATCCTGTGAGTCTGCTCAATCCAGGGCTGGAGTTCCTTCTGGGCTACGTAAGGGGCG
Source organism: Aquificaceae bacterium (assembly GCA_027049085.1). Classification (GTDB taxonomy): domain Bacteria; phylum Aquificota; class Aquificia; order Aquificales; family Aquificaceae; genus Hydrogenivirga. The sequence continues at coordinate 2,749 of JALTVH010000151.1, forward strand.
GGAGGGGTAGGGATCTCTTCTTTGAGCTGAAAGGGAAGGAGCTGACCGTGACAGAGGGGCCAGTCTGGACAACCGAGACCGCTTCCTGTGGAGGTCACTATTCCACCAAAGACCATCAGAACGTAGGTTAGTACAATGGTACCAAGGAGAAGTTTTGAAGTCATTCTCACTCACCTCTCTGACCAGGCCTGGGGAAAACAGGCTCATTCCTGATGTTTTTTAGTTTTTTAATAAAGTGGTCCCTGTTTTCAGGGTGAGCGTAAAACTGATAGATGGTAAAGAAAAAGGAAAAGAAAGCTATTCCCGCTATAAAAAGACCGATGAATATTTTGGTCCAGTCCCTCTTGGACTCTTCCATTGTAAAGATTATAAACTATGGCGGGGGCAAAGGCCCCCGAAGAGAAACCGTGGTTTATGATTTGCAGTAGCCGTGGGGACAGTAATCTTTTTCCACTTCCGGCTCCTTGTCAAAGTTGTGGGGAGGTGGTGGTGATGGGAGTCTCCACTCAAGGGAATTGCTCATCCAGGGATTTTTTGTCGCCTTCTCACCGCTGATAGCTCCTTTGATTAAGGCAACAATTGCAATTAGAATTCCCACCGCCAGAACAAAGGCACCGTATGTCTGGATCTGATGTAGTGTTACCCAGCTCTCTATGGGAGGATAATCGTAGTAACGCCTTGGCATTCCCATGAGACCAACAATAAGCTGAGGGAAGTATAGGACGTTTGAACCGATGATGATCAGCCAGAAGGAGAGCTTTCCGAGAGACTCAGGATACATCCTTCCGGTGACTTTGGGCCACCAGTAGAAAAAGCCAGCAAAGGCTGAAAGGGTAACAGCCATACCGAGAACGTAATGGAAGTGTCCCACTACAAAGTAAGAATCGTGTACCGCAACGTCAAAGGCTGGAAGTCCAAGAGGTATCCCGGTGAGACCACCGATGAGGAACATGAGTATAGCGCCGAGGGCGTAGAGCATTGGAGTTCTGTATACTATTGCTGCTCTGTAAAGAGTCGCAACCCAGTTGAAGATCTTGATCCCTGTTGGAACAGCAATGAGAAGGGTAGTGTAGGACATGAATATCTTTACCCAGTCGGGAATACCAGAGACAAACATGT
>JALTVH010000152.1 GCA_027049085.1 Aquificaceae bacterium
GCCAGAGCGAGGGAGACCCCCGCCAGAACCCCCACCGCTATCCTTATCATCTTCCCTATATATTACATCAGCGCCCTTGTCGCTAAAGAGGATCACAAAGGTCTTTCCCTTTATTTCTATCTCAGCCAAATGGACGCTTCGCGTAAGAGGCTGAATCTTCTTAACTTCAAAGGAACCTTTCCCTGTGAATGTTCTTACGCCCGTGAGCCTTTTGAGGATGTAAGGTAGAGCGAGAAGAATAAGTGCAACAACAATTCCCAGGGAAAGGAGGACCCTCAGAAGATACTCAAGGAGATCCATTCACTCAGCCTGCACTACAAACTCAGTAAAGTAAACGTTTCTGACACCGCCCTGCACGAGGATCGTGTTTATCCTCTTGATTACCTCAAGCTTTAGCTGTTCCCTCCCTTCCGGTGCCCTCAGCTCCCTTGATGTTTTGTTGGAGAGGATCTCAATTATTGCGTCCCTTATTATGGGCTCCCTCTTCTGGACCTCCATTATCACTTCGGGACTGCTTACCTCTAAGGTAAGAGAGACCCTTGCGTACATGGTAAGCTCGGGGTCTGCAAGGTTGACGATAAAGGCGGGTTCAAGCTTGTACATGACCCCCACAGCTTCTGGAGAAACCTTGGGCTTTGGTGCCTCTTCCGATTCTTCCGATTTTTTCATAAAAAGGAAGTAGTAAGCCCCTCCTCCGCCTGCGATTAGTAAGGTGAGGAGAAGGAGTAGGGCGAGGAGAAGCTTGCCCTTGCCTCCGCCGGCCGTCTCCTCAACCTGCTGTTCCTCCTTCTCCTCCTCAGCCATGGCCCCGATTATCTAACGAGGTTTACCGTTTCATCAAGAATCGTGTTTGAGGTCGTTATGACCCTTGCATTTGCCTGATACGCCCTCTGAGCGGTTATCAGGTTAATGAACTCCTTTGCTATGTCCACATTTGACATCTCAAGCATACCCGACCTCACCTTCTCAGACCCACCTGCTAATAATATAGTAGGAGTTGTTATGGATGTGTAGAGATTTGCGCCTTTTTTGGTAAGCTCCTCGGGATCCGAGAATACCGCAAGGGCAACCCTGTAAAGGGGAAGGGATTCACCGTTAGAGTAAACACCAACAACCGAACCGTCCTCAGAAAGGACGTAAACATCAATCAGGTCTCCTTTTGTGTAACCGTTTTGGTCTGCGGTTATGAGGAAGTTGGAAGCAAACTGGTTGATATAGGTGTTCCTTACGATGTCCTCGTTGGAGTTGTCACCGTCGTAGGATCCGTACCGGTATTCTATTGAAACGGTTGTTCCGTTATCGGGGGGAGTGAAGAAGGTTATCTCGCCGGTTGTATAATCAATTTTTCCGATCACGGTTCCGAATCCGGTTTCAATAATGTTTCCCGTTCCATCATCGGTAATGTTGTAAGTCGTGGTCCCTATTACTACGGTACTTGTGCTTAATATCCCGTTCCCAGCGACAACCGGCCTGTTGGTAAGAGTAAAGGTTCTTGTTGTGCCATCTCCTGTGAAGTTGTCGATTGTTGTTGCTGTGGAAGCTGATATATCAGATACGCTGTCAACGGTTGCCTCTTCACCCAGAACGAACACCATCTGAGATGGATCCGTCAAACCAAGGAGGTCAACCTGGCCACCGAGCCTCCCACCCGAGACTGTATCAAAACCACCGGGAGGCGGATTCGCACTGTCAAAGAGGTTAAAGTAATAATAACGCTTGTTTCCAATTGTAGTTGAGAGGATGCTGTCTGAACTCTGGTCAATTAGTTTCCCTTCGTCATCAAAAACGAGCCTTAGGAAGTTATACCCGCCGTCCTGTCCATCGGCGAGACCGTTTGAAATAAGGTCTTCAGCCGTACCGTCGCCATCGTAATCAGCGAGAATAAACATCTGCCAGACGTTGGTCGCTGACTTTTTAAAGAAGATATCCGCCTGATAAGGATTCCCCAGAGTGTCGTAAATAGTTATTGAGTATTTATAGTTATATGAGTTTACATCAAGGGGATTGAAGGAGTTTGTTGAAGGAATTATTGCGTTGGCGTCAAGGTTTGTGGGCTGGATGAAGGAGATGGAGGTTGTTGCCTTCGGCTGGAGCTGTTGCTCTACCCTTATTGCCTCAAGCCCAGTTCCAACGACTTCGCCTCTTTCATTCAACCTGAAGCCCTGAAGGAAGAAACCGCCAGAATTAACGAGAAAGCCGTCCCTTGATAATCTGAACTGCCCGTCTCTTGTATAAAGGTTTGCACCCGTAATGGGATCTCTCAAAATGAACAGCCCCCTTCCCTGAATGGCAAGGTCTGTGTTGATTCCAGTTTGCTTGAAGTTTCCAATGTTCCAAACTTTCTGGGTGCTGTCAACGATGACACCCGCACCGAAGGTCGTTGATTTGAGCGTCCCTGTGACAACGTTCAGACCAATGTTGACCTGAGAGATAACATCCTGAAAGAGGGGTCTCTGAGCCTTGAATCCAACGGTGTTAACGTTTGAAATGTTGTCGGAAGTCAGGTCTATCCAAAACCTTGATGCGTCCAGCCCTGTAACAGCGTTAAAAAAGCTTCTCAGCATGGCTCACACCCCCACATAAATGATCTGTGCTGCTGAAATTTGCCTTCCTGAGGCAAGCTCAAGGAGAAGCTCGCCCCCGAGGATCCCCGCTGACCTCACAGTGTCCCTAAAGCCGAGCTGGACACCGGATACGTCAAAGTCTTCTTTCAGTACCCTGACGCTGTACTGTCCGGTAGGGAGGTCAGACAGGTTGATGGGATTCAGACCCCTGTCAAGGTCCATTGTGAATTCCTTAACCACATCATCGCCGTCCAGGATCTGAACGGTAACACCCTCCACCCTCTCTCCCGAAACGAGGTAATACTGCACCCCTCCCGCTGTATCCAGCCGATCGGAGGCAAAGACAAAATCCTTCCCGATTAAGTTTATCGTCTGCATAAAGGTGATCTGGTTCATCCAGGTGGTGAAGGAATCCATAAAGAACTTCATATCGGTGAAGAACCTTATCTGATTCAGGCGAACCACATCTTCTACCGACTTTGAAATGTCCTGCTGTCGGAAGGGATCCTGATACCTCAGCGTTTCAAGGTAGATCTTCATGAAGTCCTCTGCTGTGAGGTTATCAAAGGACTGCACGTAATCTGGTCCAACTATTTTTGGTTCCTGCACAGCAGGAGTGTTTATTCCGTTAATGTGACTCATCCCTTTTCCCCCTGCTTGCGCTTGAGTTCCTGGGCAAGGATTTCCGCAAAGCTCTTGGGCTGTGTCTTTGACTTCTGGGCGGAGAGGGCACCCTTGAGGTCGTAAATTCTCTTTTCTTTTCTGAGGACGACCTCATTGTCCTTAACCTCAACCTTGAGAATGTCGCCCTCTCTCACTCCGAGTTTCTTTCTTATATCGCTTGGCAGAGCTATAAGACCCCTTGACATCACCTTTACAATCTCGTCCATGACATGTATTAATATCGGCAGGTTTCAAAATTTTTCAATTTTCATGAAGGGATATCTGTATTGACATTTTTCAATGTTTGACAAAATTGTTTTTCATGAAGCTTCTTGACACCTCTGCACTACTTGAGTTCTTTTCTGGCGACGAGGAAACGGTTGACAGAATTGATGCCCTTTTCCGGGAGCTTGAAAGGAAAAAGGAGAAGCTCCTCGTTACAGAAGAGGTAATCCTTGAACTCGTTTACTTTCTTGAAAAGGTTTACGGATGGGAGAGGGACGTCATAGGAGAAATCCTTCAGACGGTTATGTCAGACAGCCTCTTCAAGGTTGAGGCAAGGGATTCTTTAGCCCAGGCAATGAAGATTTATGTAAAGACTAAACTGGATTTCCTTGATTGCCTTAAGATCGCCA
>JALTVH010000153.1 GCA_027049085.1 Aquificaceae bacterium
TCCCCGTCAAGGACGTGTTTATAAGGATCTCCGCAGAAGGGGAGGTCCTCATAAGGGGACCTAACGTTATGAAAGGGTACTGGAAGAGAGAGAAGGAAACGAGGGAGGCAATACGCTACGGTTGGCTTCACACAGGAGACCTTGGATACACGGACGAGGACGGTTACCTGTACATAACGGGAAGGAAGAAGGAGCTTATAGTCCTTGGAACCGGCAAAAATGTCTTTCCGGAAGAGATCGAGAACATGATAATCAGGGAAGGCGACCTCATTAAAGAGGTCGGTGTTTTTGAGATGAACGGAAAGCTCCACGCGGTTGTTTTTCCGGATTACGAGAAGGCAAGGGAGAGGGGAATTGTTAACCTCCAGGAAACGATCAAGTGGGAGGTTATAGACAGAGTCAACAGGAAACTTCCCGAGTGGAAGAGGGTGGTTGGACTCAGGCTCACAGAGGGCGAGCTCCCCAAAACGCGCCTTGGCAAACTCAAGAGGTTCCTCCTTCCAGAACTCTACAGGGTTGAGTCAAGGGAAAAGAAGGAAGAAGAGGACATATCAATCCTTGAAACTGAGGAGGGAGCTCTGATTGCCAGCTACCTTGAAAAAGAGACAGGACAGAAGGTCTTTCCATCCCACCATATTGAGCTTGACCTTGGCCTTGACTCTCTGGGAAAAGTTGAGCTTATGAGCTTCCTTGAAAAGTCCTTTGGTGTTCACATGAGGGAGGAAGACCTCCTCCTTCACCCCACCGTCAAAGACATAGTTGAGCTCGTCAAAAAGCAGAAATTCAGGGTCGGGAGTGCTGAGGTTTCCTGGAAGGCAATCCTTGAGGAAGCTCAACCCGTAAACCTCCCGGATCACAGAACTATCTTTAGATTGGGCAGGACGGTTCTTAAAGCATTCTTCAAACTTTACAACAGGGCTGAAATTGAGGGAACTGAGAACCTCCCTCCAAAGCCCTTTATCCTTGCACCGAACCATGCAAGCTACATTGACGCCTTTGTACTTGGCTCTCTTCTACCCGAAGAGACAGCCAGAGATACTTTTTTCCTTGGAGAGGAGACATACTTCCGCAACCCGATAACCTCCCTTTTTGGCAGGCTTGCTCACGTGATAACGGTCAATATCAATAAAAAGCTCAAGGAATCCCTTCAGAAGACGGCCTGGGCACTCAGGCTCGGGAAAGTTGTAGTCATCTTTCCAGAAGGGGCAAGAACAAGAGACGGCAGGCTCCTTGAGTTTAAAAAGGGTGTAGCCATTCTTTCAAAAGAAATGAATATACCCGTTGTGCCTGTTGGGATTTCCGGAACTTATGAATCAATGTCCGTATATGACAAGTTTCCAAAACCGGCCAAGATAAGGATCCGCATTGGGAAGCCTATTTACCCTGAGGGAAAGGATTATGATAGTATTACAGAGGAAATAAGGAAGGAGGTGGAAAGGCTCCTTTGAGGACCCCGATCTTCAAGGCACTCCTTCTTGTTGGATCACCCCTTGCCTTTGCCCTTGAGGGAGGTTACGGTTACTTTGCCTTTCAGGTTAACATCCTCGGTGCTCAGGCAATAGGTGATAAAGTTGAGGCAAAGGGCTATCCTGCACCACCGGCAAACTGCCTTGACCTTGTAGGAGGTGGTAGCTGGCTTTATAAAAGGTTTGCAATTGAGATTGAAGGAGGGGGGATCTGCGGTGGTGAAAGGAAGATTAGGGGAAAATACGAATCTCTGTACGAGGGTTCATTCCTCGTCCTTTCGGGAAGCTACCAGGTCATAAGGGATAAAAGGAATCTGCTTATGGTAGGAGCTGGTCTTGGCGGTGCGTCCCTTGCTGTTAATGTAAGGGACAGGGATTCCAGAAATGGCGACTTCTTTACCCACTATATAGCACAGTCCTCCGGAAGCATACTCAAGGGCGGGATATCCTATGTCCGAAAGGCAGGAAAGGTTCTTATTACCCTCCAGGGTGGAGCTATACAGCCCATCACAGGCTTAACAATAGAAGGAGAGAAGCTGGGAACGTCCTTTTTTATCAGGCTGGGACTCGGTTTCGGTTACTGGTTGTAAAATATCAGCAATGAGTATCAATCTCAACGAGATCAAAAGAGAATTTACCAAGTTCCTAAAAAGAAAAAACATGAAGGTAACTCAGAGCAGGCTTGATCTCATAGATCTGATAGCAGACTACGGAAAGCACTTTGAGGTTGAAGAGCTCGTCAACTGGATAGCCATGCAGAGCGATAAAACCGTCTCAAGATCCACAATTTATAGGACGATCAAACTCCTTCAGGAGTTCGGCGTGATCAAGGAAGTAATCAAACAGGGAAGCAGAACCATATATGAGTTTGTTGCTGGAAAGGCGCACCACGATCACCTGGTGTGCGTTGAGTGCGGAAAGATCATTGAGTTTGTCAATGAGGATATAGAAAAGCTACAGGATGAGGTCTGCGACCAGTACGACTTTCAGCCCCTTCACCACCGCCTTGAAATATTCGGCATATGTGCGGATTGCAGAAGAAGGCAATGATATACGAGAGGAGGACCCAGTTTTACGAAACAGATGCCCAAGGGATAGTACATCATTCCAACTACTTCCGCTACTTTGAAGAGGCAAGGGGCGAGTTCCTGAGAGATATAGGTATGCCCTACAGCGAGATGAGAAAGCTCGGTTATGAGGTTGTTTTGCTATCAGCCAGCTGTGAATTCAAGAAGCCCCTTTACTACGATGAGATTGCTACCATAGAGCTGAGGCTAAATAACCTCAACAGGTATGCCTTTGAGTTTGAGTACAGGGTACTGGTTGAGGGTGAGCTCAGAGCCACAGCACATACCAGGCACTGCGTTGTGAGGGATGGTAAGATAGTATCAATTCCTCAAGAGATAAGAGATAAATTATGCAGTGGCACCTGATGATCTTTCTCCTGATGGGGGTTATTATGACGGTTTTAGTTTATGCAGAAGAGAAAAAGACCAAGGAAGAGCTATATATAAGGGACCTGCCCAACGGCGCCAAGCTTATAGTCAAGCCAAGGAAAGACACATCAGCAGTTGCTCTTCATGTATGGTTCAGAGTTGGGTCGGTCTATGAGAAGCACGATGAAAAGGGGATGGCCCACTTCCTTGAGCACATGCTCTTTAACGGATCAGAGAAGTATCGCTACGGTGAGATGGATATGGTCATTGAGAGCCTCGGCGGGAACATAAACGCTGGAACCTCAAAGGATTTCACCTACTACCACATTGAGATAGCAAAACCATATTGGAAGCAGGCTCTTGAAGTCCTTTACCAGCTTACAATGAAGCCCCTCCTTGATGAAAAGATGATAGAAAAGGAAAAGCCCATAGTCATTGAGGAGCTCAGGAGGGGAAAGGACAATCCGACTACAGTTCTGTGGGAAACCTTTGAAAAGACTGCCTACAAGGTATCACCCTACCGATTCCCCGTCATAGGCTTTGAGGAAACGATAAGCAGGTTCACGAGGGAGTCCCTACTCAGCTTTTACAGGAACTTCTACCAGCCAAAGAATATGGCGATAGTTGTGGTGGGAAACGTTGACCCCTCAGAGGTTGAGAGATTTGTAATCAGAACCTTTGGTACGGTTGAGGGACGCAAGGTCCCTAAGGTGCAGACCCCTTCAGAACCAGACAGGCTTGAAAACAGATTTGTGAAGATTACGGACCCGAGGATCCAGAAGGCATATTGGGTAATAGCCTGGAATGCACCACCTGCAGGAAAAACCGACTACTACTCTATGGTCATCTTTGACGAGATCGTCGGTGACGGCAGGACCTCTGTCTTTTACAGGGAGCTGAAAGAGAAAGGGATAGTCTATTCCTTCTTCACAGGAGACCTCGGAAGGCCAAGGGATAACCTTTATGTAATCAGTGCAACCTTTGATCCTGCAAGGTATGAAGAGGTCAAAGGAAAGGTTCTTGAGATCCTCACCATGACCTACGAGAACCTAAGCCAGCAGGATGTTAGCCTTGCAAAGAACAAGGCGATCAACTCAAGGATCTTTGAACAGGAAAAGGTTGAGAGCGAAGCCCATGACATAGGTTACTCTTACACCGTTCTAAGAAACCTTGACTTTTACAGGTACTACGAGAACAATCTCTCCAGGGTCAGGAGGGTTGATGTGATGAGGTTCTTTGAGAGGTACATAATGGATAAGACCTACGTTGAAGTTCTGATGGTCCCCGGGGAGAAGAAATGATCCCTGCCCTTTTCGTCCTTATCCTTGTACTGCCCATTGCGGGAGGTGCTGCTGTGACTGAGAAGGTTCTATCAAACGGTGTAAAGATACTCATAAAGGAAACGGAGGGAAAGGGGATTGTCTCGGGCGTTATATTCATCAAGGGTGGAAGACACGGGGAAGAGATCCCCGGAGTTACTCATCTCCTCTTCACTCTTCTATTAAAAGGAACCAAGAATTACCCAACCTCCTACGACGTTTCCTTTCCTTTTGAAAAGTACGGAGGATACATATACACCTCAAGCGGTGACGACTTTTCAGAGATAGGCTTTTCCACAAAAATGGAAGGCTTTCCAGAAGCCCTTGAGGTAATCAGGGATCTTATAACAAATCCCCTTCTGCGGGAAAAAGACATTGAACGTGAAAGGAAAAACACGGTCATTGCCATCCGCTCAAGGAAGGAAAGAGGTATGGAGCTTGCCTTTGACCACCTTCGTAAACTTACCTACAGAGGTACTCCCTACGAGATTCACGCCATGGGTACCGAGGAGAGTGTGATGAAGATCCTCAGGGGTGATCTGATGAAAAGGTTTAGGAACATCATGAGAGGCGGGAACGTGGTAGTTTCCATAGCGGGCGATGTTGATGCAATGGAGGTTCTGGGTTCCCTCGAAAGGACCTTTGGCGAACTCCCATCCGGGGGAAGAAAAGGAAGGTCGGTTGGAAGACGTATAAAAAAGACTGAGGTCAAGAAAGTAAAGCGGGAAGGCACACAGGCAACAATACTCTGCGCCTTCAACGCTCCTCCCAGAAAAAGCAAAGATTACTTTGCCTTCAAGGTTCTAACAAGCAGTTTAGGGGACGGAATGACTTCCAAGCTCTTCAGGGAGCTGAGAGAGGAAAAGGGCTACGCCTACGCAACCTACGCCTTTTACCCCACAAGGCTGATCTCCCCGAGGCTCTTTGCATACGTTGGAACCTCTCCAGAAAAGAAGGAAGACGCCCTCAGGGACCTGCTTAAGGTTGTAAAGAGCGCAAAGATAACATCGGAAGACCTAAAACTCGCCAAAAACAAGATCGTTGGCGACTTTCTTCTTGACCACCAGACGAGGATAAGACAGGCTTGGTATCTGGGCTTTTACGAGGTAATGGGGTTTGGCTGGAAGATGGATGAAAAATACACTGCAAGGATCAGGGCTGTCAAGCTTTCAGATCTTAAACGAGCAGTCAAAAAATACATTAATCATCATCACTGCATTGTGGTTGAGCCATAATTAAGATCTCTCATTATGGATGCGGTTATCGGTGTTCTAACGATATCGGACAGGGCAAGCAGGGGAGAATATGAGGACATTAGCGGAAAAGCTATTATTGAGTATCTTAAGGAAGTGATCAAAACCCCCTTCAGGATAGAGTACAGGGTCATCCCTGATGAGAGGGAGCTTATAGAGAAAACCCTCAAGGAGATGACCGACAGCGTCGGATGCAGTCTTATACTCACCACAGGAGGAACAGGTCCAGCACCAAGGGACGTGACCCCCGAGGCCACCGAGGCTGTCTGCGAGAAGATGCTTCCCGGTTTTGGAGAACTGATGAGAAGGGTATCCCTTGATCAGGTTCCGACCGCCATACTCTCTCGCCAGACCGCAGGGATCAGGGGCAGCTGTCTGATAATTAACCTCCCAGGAAAACCTCAGTCAATAAGACTATGCCTTGATGCAGTTTTTCCAGCGGTTCCCTACTGTATTGATCTGATCGGTGGTGCCTACATTGATACAAAAGAGGAAAGAATTAGGGCTTTCAGACCGGGCAGATAGAGGTTAAACTAAAGAAAGGAGGTGGAGGAAATGCCTGTATTTGTGATGCTTACAACACTGACCGATGAAGGAGCAAAAACTCTCAAGAACAAGCCCGAAAGGATCAAGGAGGTTGATCAGGAAGTTATGGACCGTTTCGGTGTCAAGATCATCGCCCAGTACGCTGTAATGGGACCCTACGACTTTGTGAACATCCTTGAGGCACCGGACAACGACAGCGTGGTCAAGATGGCAATTGAGCTGATCTCAAGGGGTTCAATAAGGACCCTGACCATGCCCGCAATAGAGATTGACAGACTTATCTCGGATCTCAAGGACTTATCCTGAAGAATTTTTAGATTATCTTATTCCTTATGATTGAAAGGCGTAAAACCAGGCAGATTAAGGTCGGTAATGTCCCGATCGGTGGGGATGCCCCCATCGTTGTTCAGTCAATGACCTCCACCAAAACCCGTGATGTGGAAAAGACTCTCCTTCAGATAGAAGACCTCCACAGGGCAGGCTGTGAGATCGTCAGGGTAGCAGTTCCCCATGAAGAGGACGTGCTTGCCCTTGAGGAAATAGTCAAAAAATCACCAATTCCCGTGATAGCGGATATCCACTTTGCTCCGAGCTACGCCTTCAGGGCCATGGAGGCTGGCACTCACGGGATCAGAATAAATCCGGGAAACATCGGAAAGGAAGAGGTTGTAAGGGAAATAGTTGAGGAGGCAAGGCTAAGAGGTGTTGCGGTCAGGATAGGCGTGAACTCCGGTTCCCTTGAGAAGGACCTCCTTGAAAAGTACGGCTATCCAAAGGCAGAAGCCCTTGCGGAAAGTGCCCTGAGGTGGTCAGAAAAGTTTGAGAAGTGGGGCTTTTCCAACTTCAAGGTCTCTATTAAAGGATCTGATGTCCTTGAAAACGTGAGGGCAAACACCATCTTTGCCTCCGAAACAGATATACCCCTTCATATTGGGATAACCGAGGCAGGCTGGGGAAATAAGGGCATGATCAAATCTGCGGTCGGGATAGGGATACTCCTTTACAGAGGAATAGGCGACACCGTAAGGGTCTCACTGACCGATGACCCTGTTGTTGAGGTGGAAACCGCCTATGAGATCTTGAAGTCTCTCGGTCTCAGGAGAAAAGGAATAGAGATAGTTGCCTGCCCGACCTGCGGGAGGATTGAGGTTGATCTTCCCAAGGTCATTGATGAGGTTGAGGCGAGCCTCAGGCACGTAGATAAACCCCTGAAGGTTGCAATAATGGGCTGTGTTGTAAATGCAATAGGCGAGGCGAGGGAGGCTGACATAGGGCTTGCCTGCGGAAAGGGCTTTGCATGGATATTTAAAGAGGGAAAACCCATAAGAAAGGTTGACGAGAAGGAGATGGGCAAAGAGCTCCTCTCCGAGATTGAGAAAATGGTTTAAATTATCAGAGGGTAAGGATGGCGGAAGAGGAAAAGAAGGAAGACCAGCAGGAACTCTCTCAGGAAGAGCTTGCAAAACAGTGGGAAGAGGCTCTTGCTCAGCAGGAAGGAGAAAAAGGGGGCGGTGAGGAACAAACTGAGGGGGAAGAAAAACCTCAAGAAGTGAAGGCTCAGCCCCAGACCCAGGAAGTTAAAAGGGCACCTGAGAGAGACCTATCAAGGCTCCTTGAGAGGATCATGGATATACCCCTCAGCGTTGAGGTCGTTGTGGGAACCACAGTAATACCCATAAAAGAACTCCTCAACTTTGGACCGGGATCGGTAATAGAACTGGACAGGGAAACAACCCAGCCCGTTGATATAAAAGTAAACGGCAAACTGATAGCCAAAGGCGAACTCGTTGTCGTTGGCGAGAGGTTTGGAATAAGGATCACTGAAATCTACGCAGAGGAAAGAAAGAGCATCTTCAGAGATACCTTAGAGGGAACCCTCAAAAAGTAGTTATAATCAGACTTTCATGAAGGAAGTTGTAGAAGAGGCTCTCCTTTCTGCCCTGAAGGACCTCCACTCAGCCGATAGCCTTCCAGAAGGCACAAGGATAGAGGTTCCGAGGGAAGAGAACCACGGAGATCTTGCAACGAACGTTGCCTTTATTCTTGCAAAGAGGTTGAGAAAGAATCCCGCTGAGGTTGCTCAAGATATTGCCCAGCACCTCGAAGGAGAAAAGCTCTTTGAAGAGGTTACTCCTGTTAAGGGCTTTATCAACTTCAGGCTTTCAAAGGACTTTTACAGAAAAGAGCTAAAAGAAGTTCTCGAGAGGGGTGAGGATTATTTTCGTGAAAACCTTGGAAAGGGACAGAAGGTTCAGTTTGAATTTGTAAGCGCAAATCCAACAGGACCCCTCCATCTGGGACACGGTAGGGGAGCGGTTGTGGGGGATGTTCTGGGACGGGTAATGTCCTTCATGGGCGCTCAGGTAACGAGGGAATACTACATAAACGATGCGGGCAGACAGGTTTACCTCCTTGGGCTTTCCATCCTTTTCCGCTACAACGAGCTACTTAAAAGGGATGACCTTAATGCAGACATCAGGGAAGAGTTTGAGAAGGAAGGATACAAGGGAGAGTATGTAAAAGATCTCGCCAAGCTCCTTGCCTCTGTGATAGGCGATGTCCTTACAAAGGGTGATATAAAAAAGGCTGGCGAACTCCTTTCTTCATCAATTTCTGCGGAAACAGGATACCTCAAACTCTTTGAACCTGAAAGGGATTCAACCATTGACCTTTGTGCACTCTTTGGTCTTGATATGATGCTCAGAGAGATCCGTCAGGACCTTTCCGATCTGGGAGTTTTCTTTGACACGTGGTTCAGCGAAAGGGATATGCGAGACAGAGGTGAGGTGGAAAAGGTTATTGAAGAGCTCACAAAAAAGGGCTTAACCTATGAGTCTGAAGGTGCCCTGTGGCTCAGGACCTCGGACCTTGGCGATGACAAGGACAGGGTCTTAAGGAAGTCAGACGGTGAGCTTACCTACTTTGCCAGCGATATAGCCTACCACCTTGACAAATTCAGACGGGGCTTTGAAAGGGTCATAGACCTCTGGGGGTCCGACCACTTTGGCTACATAAAGAGGGTCAAGTCAGCCCTGCAGATGCTGGGCATAGAAGAAGACTGGCTTGAGGTTTACATAGTCCAGACGGTGAGGCTCTTCAAGGAAGGCAAAGAGATTAAGATGTCCAAGCGCTCAGGAAAGTTCGTGACCCTCAGGGAGCTGATGAACGAGGTTGGCGCGGACGCGGTGAGATTCATATTCCTGACCAGGCGGAGCGACACGCCCCTTGACTTTAACATTGACCTGGTAAAGGAAAAGAGTTCTGACAACCCTGTTTTTTATGTTCAGTATGCCCACGCCCGCATAGCGGGCGTCTTTAGAGAATTCAAGAAAAGATTTGGTGAAGATCCTCTTAAAGCCATTGAGAAAGCGGACCTTGATAAACTTGCGCTTGTTCAGGAGATCAGGCTGATAAGGAAGGTCATATCTCTTCGGGACGAGCTCATCTCAGCTTACACGGGCAGAGACCCGCACCTGATCGTTTACTATCTGATTTCCCTTGCCTCTGAGTTTCACAACTACTACAACCACAATCGTATCATTGGCGCAGAGGAACCTATTATGCTTGCACGCCTTGCCCTCCTCAATGGGATAAGGATTTCCCTCTCTCTGGGATTAAAATTAATAGGTGTAAGTGCTCCTGAAAGAATGTAAGGGGGAGTGTTATGAAAAAGATTTACAGACACAGACTTGCCCTTTTGCTGGGACTTCTGATAGCTCTGGTGTTTTTCTATCTCGGCGTTAACAAGTGGATAGAGACACAGCAGAGCGTGGCAACGGCACCGCCGAGTATAGTGAGGGCTAAAGAGCCGGTTCAGATTAAGGAAGAGACAGACACCGTGACTCCCGAGGCAGAGGAGATAGAAGAGGAAACGGGTGAGGTGACCGTTGACCTCCCGCCACCGGGAGCCGTTCAGACCGTTGCAACAACTGAGTCCCCTCAGACTCAACAGCAGGAGACTCATCAGACACCCACCCAGAATCAGCCAAAAGAAGAGGAACCCAAGAAGCCGGCAGATCAGAATCAGGATAAGAAACCGGCAGATGCAGGTAAAGCACCAGATACCAAAAAGGAACAGGTCATTCAGGAAGAGCCAAAGATCATAATCAGAAAGGCTGAAAAAGAATTTATACTCCAGATAGGTGCCTTCAGAGAGAGGAACAACGCCAGAAAGCTATCAAAGGAAGCTCAGGGTAAAGGTTTTGAGTCCTTCGTTATAGAAGAGGAGGGGCTCTTTAAGGTCAGGGTAAGGGTACTGGCAGGCAGTGCGAGGGAGGCGGTTAAGAACGTGAGGTCATCCTACAGGGGTGCCTTTATAGTGAAATGAAAAAACTGTTTATCCTTCTAATAGGGGGCGCGCTTTTTCTGAGTGCCTGTGCCTCAAAGGATCAGGCAAACCAAGAGGAGTGGCGGTACCTCTACGATATGGGCTTATCTGCCTTTTATGCAAAGAACTACTCGGAGGCGATAGCCCACCTCTACAAAGCAACAAAGATAGCTCCGGAAGAACCCAAAGTCTGGAACGCCCTGGGCATAACCTACATGGAGGTGGAAGAATACAAAAAGGCTGAAGAGGCTTTCCGAATGGCTCTGGTAGCAAATCCCGAATTTTCAGAGGCAAAGATGAACCTCGGAATCCTGTTCTTCAAAACAAAAGATTACAAGGGAGCTATAAAAGCCCTTGAGGAAGCAATTGCAGACGAAACCTTTGACAAAAAACACATGGCTTTTTACCACCTTGCGAAAGTGTACAAGGAACTTGGAAACAAAGAAAAGTATCTTGAGTACCTTAGAAAAGCCACAGCTTACAATCCAATGTTCATTGATGCCCAGCTTGAGCTGGGGAGTGCCTACATGGACGCGAAGAAGTACGGGGAGGCTGAAAATCTCTTCAATGCGCTGATATCCAACAACTTCACAATGCCAAATGTTTACCTTAACCTCGCCAAGGTTTACTACGAAACAGGGAGGCTTGAGAAGGCAAAGGAAGCCCTGAGAATAGTTCTTGAAAACAAGCAGGCTAACAACCTTCAGAAGGCTCAGGCCTATGAGCTCCTGAGCAAGGTTCTTGTGGAAGAACAGAGGAGAACAGTTCTAAAAAGGCAAGAGATCCTCAGGGAAGCAAAAAAGAACACCACCGTTAAGAAGGGAAAGTTCGGAATTCAGATAGCTGCATTCTCAACAAAGCGAAGGGCTGAAAACCTCATCAAGAGGCTCTCAAAGAAAGGACTCAGCGACATAAACGTGGTTGAATCGGCGGGGATATTTAAGGTAATTTACGGGAACTTTGAAACGAGAAGGGATGCAAGAAAAGAGCTCGAAAGGCTCAAAAAAATGGAAATCTATGGATTTATAGTTGAGGTTGACTGAATCCCTGTCCTGATCCTGAAGGCTTTAAAGGTATTCATCAGGAGAGCAGTAACAGTCATGGGTCCCACACCGCCAGGAACAGGCGTTATAGCCGAAGCCTTTTTTGACACAGACTCAAACTCAACATCGCCCACTATTTTTCCGCCGATCCTTGAGATGCCAACATCAATCACCACAGCACCCTCCCTAACCATATCAGACTTTATGAGATGAGGAACCCCTGTTGCTGAGATAACCATATCTGCCTGTGATGTAAACTTTGCAAGATCCTTTGTGTGAATGTGACATACGGTAACGGTGGCGTTTCTCCTGAGCAGGAGTGCGGAAAGGGGCCTTCCCACTATGAATCCGGCGCCAACGACCGTTACATCCATACCCTTAAGCTCAATCCCGTACTCACCGAGGAGAATATCTATCCCAAGGGGCGTGCAGGGCACAAAGCCCTCTTCAATTCCACCAAGAAGCCTTCCCATATTTTCCGGGTGGAAGCCATCCACGTCCTTGGAAGGACTAATGGCGCTTATAACCTCTTTCTGGTCAATGTGGGGCGGAAGAGGGAGTTGAACAAGTATCCCATCAACTTCCTCCTTTGCATTGAGCTCTGAAATTAACTCAATGATCTCCTCTGTTCTGATGCCCTCGGCAAGCTTGTAGCTAAAGGACCTGATGCCTACCTTCTCGCAAGCTTTTATTTTGTTTCTTACATAGATCTCGCTTGCGGGATCGCTCCCAACCAGAATTACCGCAAGACCTGGCTCTCTTCCAGCTTCCCTGGATGCCTCTGAGATGTTAGACCTAAGTTCTCCTCTGATCTTTTCGGATATTTTCTTTCCGTCAAGGATGAGTGGCGAGTTCATAACCTTTTCCATTTTGTTCCCGCCGGGGTGTCCTCAAGCTCTATCCCGAGATCTTTGAGCCTGTCCCTTATAAAGTCGGCGATTTTGAAGTTCTTCTCCTCGCGGGCTATGGACCTCACCTCAATTAACAGGTCAACAAGAGTACTGTCCCTCACCTCTCCTGCCTCAAGTTCCTTTTCTACAACCTTTTTGACCTCACACTCAGGATAGAGGTCCTCAAGGAGACCGAACATCTTCTTCATGAGGCTGTGAAGGGACCTTGAAGCAAACTCATAGGCTGAGAGTTCCCTTTCGGAGATCTTTCCTTCGCTGTAAGCTTTGTTTTTGATCTTTCCGAGCTCGCTCACGAGGGAAAAGAGATGAGATAGAGCCTCCGGCGTGTTGAAGTCATCAGAGAGGGACTCATAGAAGCTCTCCTCTGTGTCTTTGACCTTCTCATAAAGGGGGTGTGTGCCACCTCCACCGTCTTTAGCGACCTTGAGCTCTTTTAGAATCTCGTAGTCCTCAATGGCTGTTCTGAGCCTGTCGTAAGCCCTCTGGGCTTCCTCCATCTTCTCCCAGGAAAAGTCAAGGGGACTTCTGTAGTGGGTAAAGAGAACAAGGAGCCTGAGTATGTCGGGATGGTACCTTGTGTAAATCTCTCTGAGGGTAACGTAGTTTCCGAGGGACTTGGACATCTTCTGGCCACCGACGGTGACAAGGCCGTTGTGGATCCAGTATCTTGCAAAGGGTCTACCAGTAATTGCCTCCGCCTGGGCTATCTCATTCTCATGATGGGGAAAGATGAGGTCAAGTCCACCTCCATGAATGTCTATGGTCCTGCCAAGGTGCTTGAAGGCCATGGCAACACATTCCGTGTGCCAGCCAGGTCTTCCCTTTCCCCAGGGAGAGTCCCAGGAAGGCTCCCCTTCCTTTGAAGACTTCCAGAGGGCAAAGTCAAGGGGGTCCTTTTTCTTTTCCGAGGGTTCAACCCTTGCCCCTGCCTCCATCTCCTCTGGGCTTCTCTTGGAGAGCTTCCCGTATTCTTTGAAGGATTTCACAGAAAAGTACACATCACCGCCCGACTCGTAGGCGTATCCCTTATCAACAAGGGCCTTAATGACATCAATGATCTCCTGAATATGCTCGGTCACCCTGGGCTCTACATCGGCAGGTTTGACTCTGATAGCCTCCATATCCCTGTAGTAACTCGCTATATAGCGATTGGCAATGGTCATGAAATCGGTGCATTCCTCCCTTGCCCTGTTGATGATCTTGTCATCAACGTCTGTGAAGTTCCTGACAAACGTGACATCGTATCCAAGGTGCTGGAGAAATCGCCTGAAGGTATCAAAGACTATCAGGCTCCTGCCGTGCCCCACATGGGAGTCATCGTAAACGGTAACACCGCAGGTGTAAATCAGAACTTTTGGAGGGTCCAGGGGAACAAACTCTTCAAGCTTGCCCGTGAGGGTATTGTAAACCTTCAGGCTCATGGATTTATTATATGATAAATAGCCAAGGGGGAATAATGATCAGGGAAGTCTATCTTGGTGTTCGGTTCCTTATCTCCCTTTACTTCGCTCTCCTTTCCTTCACCGTCGACCAGTCAGAAAGGGGACTCTTTATGGCGCTGACCGCTGTTTACTTTTCTCTCTCTGCGGTCACCTATTTCCGCTGGGAAAGCGTAAAGATCCTGAATTCATCGGTTGATTTACCCTTTGTTCCCATTCTCTCCTACCTTTCGGGGAGTCCTGCGTCACTTTTCTCCCTTTTGCCCCTGATAACCCTCCACACACCAAGAAACCCATTATCTGCAGCACTACTTGTAGCTCTTGGAATTCTCCTTACGGTCAACTACTTCAGTACTCAGCCCATCGAACTCTTTTCAGTACTTATTCTGATTGTATCCGCACCTGTTGCTTCCCTTATTCCAGACTTCCTTCAGAAACTCAAAAAGGAAAGGGAAACCACCGAAAGCATAAAAAGGTCTTACAGAACTCTGATGAAGGATTACGCAAGGTGGGAGAGAGACAGAAAGGAACTGGGTGACCTCCTTTATCTCTTTGAGTCGTGCACTCGGCACGCAAGGGTAGAGGACTTCCTGAGAACTATCAAAGAAAGGTACAGCGTTAAGAGAATTCATATTCTTCCCAAAAAACAGCAGGAGGGAACATCTCCCTACATGGACAGGGAAAGGGGGATTCTCTCTGTGCCCGTCAAGCTTGAGGACGGAAATGCGGTCGTGATCTTTGAGATGGAAAACCCCTTCCAGCTCAACGACGACCTGACGGTCAGGAGCCTTGAGAGAGCGGGTAGGATGGTTTCCCTCTACATTGAAGGCTTTACTGATGACACATCCCTCGGAAGGGCTATTAATATAGGTTGAGTTATGGAAGGAACTCTGAAAAAAATTGACTACGACCAGGATCTTGACCTAACGGGTCTGCTATGTCCTGTTCCCATTGTACTCACTTCGGAAAAGATAAAGGGCATGAAGGAAGGACAGGTTCTCAGAGTCAAGGCAACAGACCCCGGTTACGAGAGGGATCTGTGGAACTGGATAAGGCAGACGGGTAACGAGCTTCTGGACATTGAGAAGGATGGAACTACCGTAATCGCATATATTAGAAAAACCAGGGAGTCAAATGAGCCTTCCCTCTGGTACTGGATAAAGTTCCACTCCCTGGGTGTAAAGCTCCATGCAAAACTATTTTTTACAAAACTTCTCCCTGCCGCAAGAAAGCCCGATCACTTCATCACCTTTCTGGCAATTTCCGAAGGGGTAAGAGCAGAAAAGATGATCAAAGAAATGAATATCAACATAAGGGCAACTCTACTCCCCGTCCCCGATGAGATAGACCCACGATGCGGGGTAGTTCTTGCAGTAAAGGGGCACACAAGTGCGCTAAAGCTGTACAATATCCTCAGGTCCCAAAACGTGGGGGTTGAGAAGATATACAGGAAAGACGGAAAGCTATACAGGGAGGTAGATCATGAAAACAAAGATCGCAGCAGCAATCCTTAGCATGACCGCACCCGTCATGGCGACGGAAATCGGTCTGAAGGTCGGGGGAGCTTCAATCAAGCTCAAGGACGTTGAGGAGTCAATCAATATGACGTCTTTTCTTTCAATTTACCTTGACCTTGACGTTCCAATGGGTCCGACCTTCAGTGTTGGTCCTTCCTTTGAGCTGGGAGCAGGTAGTCTCGATATTGCGAACGCAACCTGTGTAGGTTACGGAACCTGTAGCATCAAGTTCACCTACACAACCCTTGAGGCAAACGCAAAGGCAAAACTCAAGCTCATGATTGCTCAACTCTTCGGTGGGGCAGGTGTATCACTCAACAGATTTGGAATTGATGCCTTTGACGCCTCCAATAATAAGATAGGGACTCTTGGTGAAATAAACGCCACAGGTGTACAGTTCTTCGGAGGCGGTCTCCTTACATTCGGTGCCTTTGGTGTGGGTGCTGAGGTAAAGGTTAAGAAACTCACGCTCCCTGCCGTCCAGTACGTCACCCACTATACGATAAACTTAGCCCTGACCTTCTAAGGGGACCTTCTTCTGGTCTCCCCTTTCCATGTCCTTCAGAATGTAGAAGCCGCCTTTGAATTCTTCCTCACCCACTATGACCACATACCTTGCGCCTATCCTGTTGGCAAAATCAAGCTGTTTTCTAAGGTTCCCCTTCCTCAGGGAGATCTCAACCCTCTTCCCCTCAGACCTCAGCGAATCAGCAACCCGGTAGGCGAAGGGAAAGACATCGCCAAAGGGGATAAGGAAGTAGAGGGGATCCTCTTCAGATACCCGGGTGTCCTCTTTCAGCTCAAGGGAAAGCCTCTCAATACCAACCGCAAAGCCAAGGGCAGGGGTTGGGGGTCCCCCCAGCTCCTCAACGAGGTAGTCATACCTTCCCCCCGCTATCACCGCACTGCCTTCCTTCTCAGAAACCACCTCAAAGACGGTCCTCGTGTAGTAATCAAGGCCTCTGACAAGCATAGGATTCTCAACGAAATCAACTCCCAGGTATGAAAGGTGCTCTTTGAGCTGTTCATGATGCCTTCTGCACTCATCACAGAGGTACTCAACCGTTTTTGGTGCTTCCTTTACCGCCGATCTGCAGGTTTCTACCTTGCAGTCAAGGACCCGCAGTGGGTTTCTTTCCATCCTGTCCCGGCAGTCCCCGCAGAGATCCTCCTTGACCCCTTTAAGGTAACTGAGGAGTTTTTCTCGGTAAACCGGTCTGCACTTTTTACAGCCAATTGAGTTCATCTCAACCCGAGCCTTCACAGATAGGGAATTCACTACCTTTGCCGAAATATCAATAATTTCCGCATCTGCAATCGGCGATTCACTCCCAAAGACCTCCGCTCCTATCTGGTGAAATTGTCTGTATCTTCCCGACTGAGGTCTCTCGTACCTGAACATGGGTCCCTCGTAAA
>JALTVH010000154.1:0-3577 GCA_027049085.1 Aquificaceae bacterium
TTCTGTTATAATAAAGACCTCCTTCGGAGGTGCCTTTAAGGATGGCAAAGGTAAAGCAAAAAACCAACAGGTCGGCAAAGAAGCGCTTTAAGGTAACAGCAAGGGGAAAGATAAAGAGGTGGCGTTCCGGAGGCGCCCACTATAACACAAAGAAAACCCCCGACCGCAAGAGGAGGCTCAGGAAGAGCGCCCTTGTTCCAGAGGAGATGCTTGATCACGTCAGGGCGATGCTCAGGGTCTCCTGAGCTCAACCTCTGTATCTGTTGGTAACAGGCATTCGCCAGTCCTTTCCGAAGGCTCTGGGACTGAGCTTTAGACCAATAGGTGCCTGCTTTCGCTTGTATTCCGCTTTTCTAACCATCTCAACCGCCCTGCTCACCGTTTCCTTATCGTATCCTCTGCTTACTATCTCCTCCGGTGACAGACACTCCTCAATGTAAAGCTCAAGGATCGGATCGAGAATTTCATAGGGCGGTAAGGTGTCCTGGTCTGTCTGGTTTGGTCTGAGCTCTGCTGTGGGCTTTTTGGAAAAGACCCTCTCGGGTATGTCAGGACTGATGGAGTTTCTGTAGCGGGCGAGTCTGTAAATTTCTGTTTTGTAAAGATCCTTGATGGGGGCAAAACCACCAGCCATGTCTCCGTATATGGTTGTGTAGCCTGTGGCGGATTCGCTCTTGTTGGAGGTTGAAAGGACGAGGTTTCCGAACTTATTGGAAATAAAGAAAAGTATGTTTGCCCTTATCCTTGCCTGGAGGTTTTCCTCGGCTGTAGAGAACTCCAATTCGCCGTAAACGGGAAGAAACTCCTTGAGGTAAGATGTATAGACCTCATCTATGGGAACGGTGTGAAATTCAATCCCGAGGTTTTTGGCAAGGGTGCTTGCATCCTCAAAGCTTTCTTCAGAGGTGAAGCGCGAAGGCATGAACAGTCCGAGAACCCTCTCTTTGCCGAGGGCATCCACCGCAAGACAGGCGGTCAGCGAGGAATCCATCCCGCCCGACAGCCCTACCACGACCTTCTCAAAGCGGTTCTTCAAAACGTAATCCCTTAATCCAAGAACAAGTGCCCTGTAGGTCTCTTCCTCATCCAGCGGTGAGGGCTCAAGCCTCATCTCCTGAGGGGGTTTTTCAGGAAGAGTTATATCTTCCATGGAACTTTGACCGGGCATATCCTCAACTGCGCTTGTGAGTCTGAGATCAAGAAGCCTCCGCCTCTGAGCCATCTGCTCATCTACAGTAACCACAAGGAGGTCCTCTTCAAAAGCCTTTGCCCTTGCAACGACTCTTCCCAAGGGATCTATCACCATGCTCCTTCCGTCAAAAACAAGCTCATCGTTGCCACCCACAAGGTTGGCATAGACTACCCAGCAGATGTTATCCTGCGCCCTTGCCCGCACGAAGCCTTCTCTAAAAGAGTGCTTTCCTCTGTGGTAGGGCGAGGCGTTGATGTTTATGAGCACCTGGGCACCGGAAAGAGCACCCAGCCTGTCGGGTCCGTCAGGATACCAGATGTCCTCGCAGATTGAGAAACCGAGCTTAACACCGTTTACCGAAATCAGAAGACCTTCAGAACCTGGACGGAAGTACCGCCTCTCATCAAAGACGCTGTAGTTGGGCAGGTGGTTCTTGTGGTAAACACCGACGATCTCTCCCCTGTGAAGAACCGCAAGGCTGTTTCTCACTCCCTCATCGTAAAAAGGTGTTCCCACAACTATGAGGGAGTCAATCTTCTTCGTTTCCTTGGCTATCTTTTCAAGGGTGGCCATACATTCACGGACAAAGGAGAGCCTCAGCAGAAGATCATCGGGTGAGTAACCGCTTATTGCCAGCTCAGGAAAGACTATAATGTGTGCAGTATCCTTTGCCTGCTGAATGTTCTTTAAAATCTTTTCCCGGTTTCCCTCAAGGTCGCCAACGGTAGTGTTTATCTGGGCTATGGCTATATTGATCATGATTCCTTTAGTATATAATGATCGATCTCAAGGCGCGTAGCTCAGTCGGGAGAGCGCCGGCCCGACACGCCGGAGGTCAGGGGTTCAAGTCCCCTCGCGCCTACCACTGAAAGGAGACATATATGAGGGCGAGCGAGGTATTCAGAGAGACAAGGGAGACCAAAGTTCTCATAACTCTTGACCTTGATGGATCGGGTGTGTGCGAAGCGGTAACACCCATAGGCTTTCTCAACCATATGATTGAAACACTCGCAAGGCACGGTAGATTCAACCTGAAAGTTGAAGCTGAAGGAGATGTAAATGTATCTTTCCACCACACCGTTGAGGACTGCGGTATAGTTCTTGGACAGGCATTCAGGGAAGCCCTTGGAGACATGAAGGGCATAAGGCGGTTCGGGCATGCCATAGTTCCCATGGACGAAGCCCTCGCCCTCTGTGCAATAGACTTTTCTGGCAGGGGGCTCTTTTATTACGAGGACAGAGATCTTAGAGGCAAGATAACCGAGTTTGATTTTGAGCTTATATGGGAGTTCTTTAAGGGCTTTGCCCTTGAGAGCAGGTCAACCCTGCACATGAAGGTCCTTGATGGGAAAATACTTCACCACATCGCAGAGGCATGCTTCAAGTCCTTTGCCCTCAGCTTAAGATCGGCGGTGGAGCTGATCGGGAGCGAGATCCCCTCAACCAAAGGAACCCTCTAATTTCCTTATTTCGGTTAGCACACTCCTGAAGGGCTCCGGATCCTCTATCTCAAAGGACATCCGCTCTCCGCTAACAGGGTGGAAAAAGGAAAGACGAACCGCAACAAGCATATTGCACTCTCCGAGTATCCTGAGTGGCTCCGGTGGCAAAGAACTCTTCTTAAATCCGTAAGTCCTGTCTCCCACCACAGGATATCCGAGGGAAGAGAGATGAACCCTTATCTGATGGGTCCTACCCGTGTATATCTGCACCTTGAGGAGAGCGGTGGAGGTCCCGGGGAATCTTTCCATAACCCAGAACTCAGTTCTGGCAGGCTTGGAGCTTATAGATCTGACTGAAAACTTCTTCCTGTCAACGGGATGCCTCCCTATAGGCTTATCAATGACCATGTTATCTCGGGGTGGGTTGCCCTTAACTACCGCCTTATAAACCTTCTCAACCTTCCTGCACGCAAACTGGGAAGAGAGCTCCTTGTGGGCGTGGTCGTTTTTTGCCACAACCATAACTCCCGCGGTCTCCCTGTCCAGCCTGTGAACTATTCCGGGTCTCTGCTGTCCGCCGATAGAGGAGAGATCTCGTATGTGGTAGAGCAGGGCGTTGACGAGGGTGCCAGAGGTGTATCCGGGAGAGGGATGAACTACAAGCCCGCAGGGCTTACTTATAACCGCTATATGCTCATCCTCGTAGAGGATATCAAGGGGTATAGCTTCTGGCTCCACCTCCACTGACACAGGCTCAGGAACTTCAAGGATTACCCTTTCACCCTCCCTGACCTTCCTTGATGGTTTGGGAGACCTATCATCTCCCACACATACAAAGCCTTCTTCAATGAGCCTCTTTATATAGGTTCTGGAAAACTCCGGGTATGCCCTGCTCAGGAACCTGTCAAGCCTCTCACCGCCCTCAGAGACATAAAACTCAAGA
>JALTVH010000154.1:3587-3855 GCA_027049085.1 Aquificaceae bacterium
CAAGAACTTCTGCTATCTTTCTCATCAAGCACTATCTTTATGTTTATCTCCTTTGGCTCCTCTTTAAGATTCAGGCTTTTTATAAAACCCACAACTGTGCCTTTAAGAGCCCTCATGGGAAAGTCCTTCAGCCTGACCCTCTTGCCGTTCACCTCAAGGATTATATCCTCTCTCACACCGATAATTTTAGATCCAGCCCCAACAGAATGGGAGGTTAAAGAAGACTAAGGAGCTTAAAATATTCAGGTGCACGTCCTTGTCAGGATCT
>JALTVH010000155.1 GCA_027049085.1 Aquificaceae bacterium
AGGGTAACTGGAAGGGTGCCCTTGAGTGGGCACAGAGGCTCAGTGAAACCTACAAGAAAACAGCAAAGATGGTACCGGAGTGGAAGAGCTACTTCAAACCCGCCCTTGCCGACAAACTCGTGAAGGCGGTTAAGTCAAAGAACGTTGACAGTGTTATAAAGGCTTCAAAGAACCTTGGACAGACCTGTGCCAAGTGTCACAGGGACAATGAGATAGCGGTAAAGCTCGTTTACCACTACCCCAGCTTTGAAAAGATCAAGCTTGAGGACCCCGTTGAGTTCATGGAGGTAAAGGTCGGGAAGTACATGGAGAAGATGACCAACTCCCTCAAGGCTCTGCGCATCTACCTGATGCAGGGCAACAAGGACATGGCTGTTGAGGCAGGGACGAGCTTTGTTGAAAGATTCAGGGGTCTGAGAGCCATGTGTTCAAAATGTCACACCGACAAGCTCTCTGAGGAGATCTACATGGGCAAGAAGTTTGAAACAGCCCTCACCCAGCTTGAAAATCTCCTGAATAGCCAGACCCTTGACCAGAAGAAGATCTTTTCTGCCCTTGACAACCTTTCCATGACCTGTGCAAAGTGCCACAACGTTCATCTCGTTCCCGCCATGGTGCAGGAGGCCTTTGCTAAGTGATAATACTCCTCCTGCTCGCCCTTTTACTGGCGGGCTGTGAGAAGATAGAGTCTGTCTTTGTTGAAGAGGACCTTCTTCAAAGGCCTGAAGCTAAGAGGTGTATGGACTGCCATGCGGACATATACAGGGAGTGGAAGGAAAGCAGGCACTACCACGCCTGGGTAAGTGATCAGTTCAGGATAGAGTCGGAAAACTACTCAAAGCTCAAGTGCCTTCCCTGCCACGCGCCCCATCAGGTTGACGCGGGAAAAAAGCCCGTGCTGAGGACCGAGTTCCGAAAGGACGGGGTTAGCTGTGTAGCCTGCCACTTTAAGGAAGAAACAAAGTCCATGCACGGACCACTCAAAGTCTGGTCACCCCCTCATCCCTCAAGGCAGGACCTCTCTTACACAAGGTCAACTTTTTGTGCTGGCTGTCATCAGGAAACCTTTAAGGAGTGGAAAAGGGCAAAGGCTCAGAAGAGCTGTCAGGCGTGTCACATGCCCTCTCTGGGCAAGAAGGACCTGATCCAGAAGTTTCCCTTTTACCTCCTTCACCTCTCCAAGCCCAGGACTTCCCATCGCTTCCCCACACTCAAGGCACAGCCTGAAGACATTGAGCTTTCTCTCAAAGAGGGCCACCTTGTTATCAAAAACGTTGGTGTTCCCCACAACCTTCCCACCGCAGACCAGGGAGACCCCCGCCTGTACCTGATTGCAGAGGTCGTCTTTCAGAATGGGAGAAAGAGAACGCTCAGAAAGCGCTTCTCACCCCAGACAAAGACAGCCTTGGGCTACATGGAGGAGAAGAGGATCAAACTCCCGCCCGGAGATATAAAAGAGGTAAAGGTCAGGCTTTTGCGTAAGCTCGCCTGGAAGGAAGAAAAGGACCTTATCCTTGAGGCTACGCTCCGATCTCCTTCTCCCGCACACGCGGGTCTATCCACGCAAGGAGAAGGTCGGCGATGAGGTTTCCCACAATTAGCATTATCGTTCCTATATAAAGTCCGCCCATAACAAGGAAGAGATCCTGAGAGAGGACCGCATCAAGCATAAGCATCCCCATTCCTGGCCAGCCCGTGATTATCTCAACCAGCGCAGCCCCCGATATGAGGCTTGCTATCTCGTACCCTAAAAGGGTGGTGAAGGGGTTCATGGCGTTCTTCAGAACGTGCTTAACAATGACCCTTTCAGGAACGCCCTTGGCTTTGAGCATAACGATCATCGGACTTTTAAGAACGTCAATTACAGCGCTCCTCACAAGCCTTATAAGTCCTGCAGTTGAAACCAGAGCAAGGGTCATCATCGGGATGAAAAGGTGATGAAGTATGTCCAGGACCTTCCCTGCTGGTGAGAGCTTCTCAAATTCTGGACTCGTCACCCCGCCGATAGGGAACCATCCCGTCTTGCTCGCAAAGAACAGAAGGAGGAAAGCAAGGAAGAAGGAGGGAAGGGACATGAAGGAGTAAGCATAAGCCTGAATCAGCCTGTCTATCTTAGTTCCTTCTTTAAAGCCCGCGATCGTACCGATGGGCACAGCAAGGATCCATGCTGTAAGGGCTGAGCTGACCGAGAGAAGGAGTGTATTGGGGATCCTCTCTGCAATTAGCTGGGTGACGGGAGCATGATACTGAAAAGAGTATCCGAGGTCAAAGAATATTGCAGACTTGAGCCACTTGAGGTACTGAATTATGGCTGGCTGGTCAAGACCGTAAAGTTTTTTGAGCCTTTCTATGGTTTCTTCTGAGATCTGGGGGTTGAGCTTGAGCTGGTCCAGAAAGTCCCCGGGGGCCAGCTTGATGATGAAAAAGGAGATGAGTGTTACGCCTAATATGGTGGGGATCGCCTGAAGGAGGCGAAAGAGTATAAACCTAACCATCCTCAGAAGTAATTGGCAATGAAGTACTTTGTGGTTTCAAAGTACCTCTCTATCTCCTCCTTATGCTTTTCCTTGACGTACCTGATAAGCCTGTAGTCGTCACAGTAGCCGATAAGCGGAACCCAGTCGGGGATCGTGTTTCCCCCAGAACTGATAAAGTACCAGAGGGCGGAAAGAAAGTCCTCCCTCGCCTCCTCCTTGAGGTCAAAGTCGGGGTCGGTAACTATTCTGAAGAGGAGTTTGGCGTCAAGGATGAGGTTCCTGACGTACTCCATAGTCGGCGGAACCTCGCTGATCTTCTTTCTGAACTCTTCCCTGAGTTCTTCCAAGTTATTGAGATTTTCGTATGTTTTGAACCTCTGGAGCTTTTTCTCGTGACTCATGGCAGTGATTATTATAATTAATGGTGCTCTTATCAAAAGGAGGGAAAGATATGGTAAAAGCGGTGGCTCTTTTGCTTGCGGGAGCGCTTCTTGTCGGTGGACTTGAAGGGGCGAGGGGAGGCGAGGAAAAGGGACATAAAAGAGCCTCTGTAATTCCAACGCCTCTGACAAAAAAGGTGAACGATTACTACGTGAGCATCGGTGTCTTTGCCATCTCCGAACTTGAGCAGAGGTTTGCAAGAGCTTACAAGTTTCT
This sequence comes from Aquificaceae bacterium, assembly GCA_027049085.1. Lineage (GTDB taxonomy): Bacteria > Aquificota > Aquificia > Aquificales > Aquificaceae > Hydrogenivirga. Next base: position 3,135 of record JALTVH010000155.1, read on the forward strand.
GGTCAAACATCACGGAAAGCCCTCTTCAACGGACACCCATCACCTTGCGGTTAGCATCTGGAGGCAGGAGAACGGAAAAACCGTTTATCTCTCGGACATGACAGTTTCTGCGGAGGTGAGGTCACCTATTCTGAGGGCTGTTCGCAAGAAGCTTACAAAGTATCCCCACCAGTACGGCGACAACTTCGGTGGCTGGTTTGACATGTCCGACAGGGGTCTTTACCACATTGCTGTTATAATCAAGGACAAAGAGGGTAAGGTCAGAAGGGTTGATTTTGATTATCTCCTTCAGTAGTCATCTGAGTGTTCGGAGGTAGCCGATGAAACTGCATGAGCATCAGGCAAAGGAGATCTTTGCCAGGTACGGGATCCCTGTGCCGGAAGGAAGAGTTGCCTTCACCCTTGATGAGGCTATCAGCTCTGCCAGAGAGCTCGGCGATTACCCCCTCGTTGTTAAAGCTCAGGTTCACTGCGGTGGAAGGGGCAAAGCTGGAGGCGTAAAGATAGTCAAAAGCGAGGATGAGCTGAGAGATGCTGTTGAGGGAATGCTGGGGAAGGTTCTCAAGACCTTCCAGTGTCCCGAAGGAAAACCTGTCACAAGAGTCTGGATAGAGAAGGCAACCGCCATTGATAAAGAGTACTACCTTT
>JALTVH010000156.1 GCA_027049085.1 Aquificaceae bacterium
AAACGATTGACACCAAGTTTGCCCTATCCAGTGCCAGGGAAAAGGGAGCCACCACCCTTGCTCTTGTTAACGTTATAGGAAGTTCAATAGACAGGGAGTCGGACCTCTCTCTGTACACCCACGCTGGCCCGGAAATCGGTGTAGCAGCGACAAAGACCTTTACCGCCCAGCTCTCTGCTCTTTACTTCCTCGCGGTAAGCCCATCTCCTCAAAGGGATGAACTGATTCAGTCTCTGATGGGCGTTCCTTCCCTTATTGAAAATACCCTTGAGATGTCAGAGGAGATCGAAAGGGTTGCGGAAAAATTCATGAAGAAAAAGGATTTCCTTTATCTGGGGCGGTACCTGAGCTATCCCATAGCCCTTGAGGGTGCTCTAAAGCTCAAAGAGATCTCCTACATCCACGCCGAGGGCTACCCTGCTGGGGAAATGAAACACGGTCCCATCGCCCTGATAGATGAAAATATGCCGGTGGTGATCGTCTGTCCCCAGGACAGGGTCTATGAAAAGAGCCTATCCAACGTTGAGGAGGTCAGAGCGAGAAAGGGTATCATCATCTCCGTTGGTTTTGAAGGCGATGATAAGCTAAAAAAATATTCTGATGAATTCCTTGAGGTTCCATCAGTTAGTGAAGACCTAACACCCTTCCTGACGGTAGTTCCACTCCAGCTCCTCGCTTACCACATAGCCAGCAAGCTTGGTCTTGATGTCGATCAGCCAAGAAATCTTGCAAAGACTGTAACCGTGGAGTGATCAGGATTTTGGGAAGAGGAACTCAAGCAGGACCTTTTGAGTGTGGAGCCTGTTTTCAGCCTGAAGGAAGATAAAATCTGAGTATTTATCAAAGACCTCTTCCGTGATTTCCTCGCCTTTCTTGGCAGGGAGGCAGTGCATTACAAGAACGCTATCCTTGGCAAGGGAAAGTAAGTCGGAATTGACCTGAAACTCCTTTAGGGCTTCCCGCTTGAGGTCCTGAGAATCATCACCCATGCTGAACCAGACGTCGGTGTAAACTACATCCGCATCCCTTACAGCCTCGCCCGGGTTAGTCGTAAGGTATACGTTGCCACCCGTAAAGTTTGATAGATCTAAGCCCGCCTGAAGGTAGTAGCTGTCGGGTCCATAATCTTCTGGCGTTGCAACAAATAGGTTGAGGCCAAACAGGCCTCCTGCAACAAGCCAGGTGTTGCACAGGTTGTTACCATCCCCAACGTAAGCTATCTTGATATTCTTTACCTCTTCTCCGAACCTTTCGTAGAGGGTGAAGACATCACTCAGAACCTGACAGGGATGGGACTTTTCTGTCAGTGCGTTTATGACCGGGATCTCTGCCCACTTGGCGAACTCCTCAAGCCAGTGGTGAGAGTGGTTTCTAACTATACAGCCATCAACATACCTTGAAAGGGTTCTCGCCGTATCCTGAGCAGACTCACCCCTCGCAAGCTGGAGTTCCTTTTCCTGAAGAAAGATTGCATTGCCCCCCAGGAAGCTGATGGCAACCTCAAAGGAGACCCTTGTCCTTGTAGAGGGCTTGGTGAAGATCATGGCGACGTTCCTTCCTTCAAGAACCCTATCCTGAACCTCTTCTCCTTTTTTTACCTTAAGGGTTCTTTTTACTATGTACCAGGCTTCTTCCGGATCAAGGTTCCAGAGGTCTATGAAATCCCTCTTCATAGATTAATTATCTTACAGCTCGCCGAGCTTTTCAAGGATGCGGTTTTCCTGACCCTTTTCACCCTGCTTGCCCTTCTTCAAGAGCTCAAGAGCGCTTTTGTAATACTTCTTTGCTTCCTCAGGGTAGCCGAGCTTAAGGAGGGCGTCCCCAACGTGTTCGTTAACCACAGGGTCGTCATATGCTCTCCTCAGAGCATCCAGCAAATACTGGAGAGCCCTCTGGTAATCGCCCTGAAGGTAGTAAACCCATCCCATACTGTCTATATAAGCGGGGTTATCGGGGTCAGCCTCAAGGGCTTTCTTGATAAGATCCCTTGCTTCTTCAAGCCTCTGGGAACCGTACCAGATCAGGAGAGAATAACCGAGGTGGTTGTAAAGGTCAGGTTCTTCCGGATTTAGCTTCATCGCCTTTCTCAGGGCTCCCTCTGCCTCAACGATCTTTCCCAGATAATCAAGGGCTATAGCCTTGAGGAAGTAAGCCCTGAACTCCTTTGGATTCAGTGATATGACCTTGTCAATAACCTTTATTGCTTCCTCATACTCTTCCCTCTCCATCAGGAGGTTAGCCCTGAGCATCCTCAGCTTAATGCTGGCAGGGTTTAGAAAAAGCCCTTTCTTTATCAGCTCTTCAGCCTTATCGTAGAGGGAAAGGCCCATGTACACATTGGCGAGCCTCTCAATCACCCTTGAGTTGTTGGGAACCTGTCTGTAAAGGTTCTCATAGAGCTTCCTTGCGTACTCTAAATCGCCCGTCAGCTCAAGAGAAAGAGCATAAGAGTATACGATATTCAGGTCCTCAGGATGCTTTTTATACAAGTCCCTCAGGACTTCTCTTGCCCTGTAAAAGTCCCCTGACTGCATTAGAGTTATGGCGTACTGGTGCCTGTACTGGTAGTTCTGAGGAGAGAGAACGATCAGCCTCCTGTAAATTCTCCGAGCATCCCCTACCCTGCCCAGAGCCACATAAAGCTGGGCGAGTTTCTCCAGGGCAAGAACGTTATCAGGGTCTTCCTGGAGGATGCTCTTATATAGCTTCTCAGCACTTGCGTGCTCCTCCCTCTTTTCATATACCCTGCCGAGGGTTATAAAGGCAGCTTCAAAGGTCTTCTTTATCTCAAGGGCCTTCTGGAGATACTCGATCGCCTTGCTTGTTTTCCCTTCGCTAAGGTAGAGCTGACCGAGGAGGTAGAAAGGAAAGGGGTTGTCCGGGCTGAGTTTTGCAAACTTATGAAGAACATCCTTAGCCTTTCCCATTTTTCTGGCTTTGATGTACTCATCCGCGAGGAAGATCAATATCTCCCTGTTATCAGGAAACCTGCTGTAAGCCTTTTCAAGTATTGATAATGCCTTTTTTCTTTCACCCCTGAGTCTATGGATGCTGTAAATGGAAATGTAGGGCTCTGGTTTTTCGGGAAACTTCTTGAGGAACTCTTTTGAAAGGGAAAGGGCTTCATTGGTCTTTTTTGATGCCATCAGGAGCCTTATAGTGTCCATATATAGACCGGGGGTTGGCTTTTCTTTTATCGCCCTGTTGCAGTAAAGCTCTGCGGTCAAAGGGCTCCCAGAAAGGTACCTACACATTAGGTAATCAAAGTAATAGTTAGAGAAGGAAACACCAAAACTTATAAGAAGAAAAAGGATAAACCTCATCCTCTATCGCCGTCCTTATATATTAAGATCGGCACCTCAACCTGTCTGAGCACCTCAGTTGAGGTACTCCCCAAGATTATTCTCTTTAAGCCAGAAAGCCCCCTGCTCCCCATGATGAGAAGGTCAACATCCTCAAGCTCCCTTATCCTGCTCACTATGGCTTCTTTCGGATCTCTGCTGTCAAGGTAGGTAACTTCAGGTTCAATTCCCGCTTCTCTGAACCTGTCTCTGATTCTGTCCATATACTTCCTCTTCTCTTCCCTGAACCTCTGGTAAATAGCCCTTCCTATTCGTTCAACTATTGGGAGGTCAAAGGGTTCATCTATATGAAGTAACTCTATTTTCATACCGAATGGCTTGAGAAATTTAAGGGCAAAATCAAGCATCCTCTCAGCGGTTTTTGAGAAGTCGTAAGCAATTACTGCCCTCCCCTTAAAGGAAGGCTCCGACCCCTTTATGACGAGGATGGGTCTGAAACTGTGCTTAACTATCTTCTCAGCGGTGGAACCGATCAGTATCTTTTCCACAAGCCCTTTTTTGTGACTTCCTATCACAACCAGATCAGGGTTCTCTTTATCCTCCATCTCAAGGATCAGGTCCCTCGGGTCTCCAACCTCAATCTCAATGGTGGTGTCAACGGGTTTCATGAAATCCGCAAATCCCTGAAGTTTTTCCTTCGCCTCTGACTTTTTCTTTTCCTCGATCTCCTGAAGGACCTTTACGTCTATAACATCAACGGTGAGACTCTCAGGATAGGGGATATAAAAGGCAGGGGAAACAGCGTGAAAAAGGATAACCTCTCCCTTGTGGGCAGATGCTATCCTCTTAACGGTCCTGAGAACCACGTTCGTAATGTCAGAAATATCAAGGGGTACGAGGATCTTCATACTTTTTCCTCTAAGTGGGTGCTTACAACCTTCTCAAGGTACTCCTGTATCCTCCCATTGGATGCTATCACATCGTGCCTGCCCCTGTACCTTATTGTCTTCATAACCCCTCCTGCCTCTTTTAGTATAACAGCTCCCGCACATATATCCCATGGACTGAGCTCAAACTCCATCATTCCCTCAAAGATCCCCTCTGCAGTCAGGCACAGGTCTACCGCAGCAGCCCCCGGCCTCCTCATGGCAGCAACCTTGTCAAAGACCTCCTTAAAGATCGCCCAGTAGGTGTCAAGATCCCTGATGGCTCGTGAAGGGAAGCCATAGGCCACGACCGAATAGCGTAGGTCTGAAGTACCGCTAACGGAGATCCCTCTCCCGTTTTTGAAAGCGCCAGTTCCCCTTCCAGCCCAGTAAAGGTCGTTAAAGAAAGGCAGATACACCGCACCTACTATGGGCTCACCATCCTTCACAAGACCAACCGACACCCCGAATACAGGGAAACCCGCTATGTAGTTTTTTGTACCATCAAGGGGATCAATGTACCAAACGAGGTCTCCCTCCTCATCGCCACCACCCTCTTCACCAACAACGCTGTGATCTGGAAACTTTTTAATCAGGTACTCCTTTATCCTCGCCTCCGACTCTCTGTCCACAAAGCTGACAAAATCTTTTTCTGCCTTTTCTTCAATGTTGTGGTCATGGACCTTCCTGAAGTTTTCCCTGAGCACCTGCCCGCCGATAAGAGCTGATTCTTTGGCAGTTTTAATAAACTCTTCCAGCTTCATAGCTCACTCATCCATGGGATCAAGAACTTCAAGACATGGAAGGGAATTTCCTTCAAGGAGTTTTAAAAAGGCCCCACCACCTGTGGATACGAAGTCTATCGCACCTTCAACGCCCGCTTTATGAATGGCGTGATCAGTATCTCCTCCTCCAGCAATGGTCAGTGCGGGCGACTGAGCAATCATCCTGGCTGTTTCAAAGGTACCGTTCTTAAAGCGGTCAAGCTCAAACATGCCCATGGGACCATTCCATATTATCGTCTGGGCATCGGAGATGATCTGCCTGAGCAGTTCAACCGATACAGGTCCTATATCAAGTCCCTTCCAGCCCTCGGGTATCTCCTTCCAGGGAACGATCCTTGTGGGAGTACCATCGGTTGGGTCCATACCGATGACAAAATCCACAGGAAGATAGAGCTTTACATCAAGCTTCTTTGAAACTTCAATTATATCAAGGGCCGTATCAATAAGGTCTTCCTCTACCAGCGAGTCCCCCACATTGTAACCCATCGCCCTTATAAAAGTAAAAGCCATGGCTCCTCCTATGAACATCTTGTCAACCCTTTTCAGGAGGTTCTTGATTATACCCAGCTTTGTAGATACCTTTGCCCCGCCCAGAACCGCCACCACCGGCCTCTGGGGATTGACCATTGCCTTCTCAAAGTAGTTGATTTCCTTTTCAAGGAGGAAACCCATGACAGCCGGCTTAAGATACATGGGAACAAGATAGACCGAGGCATGTTTCCTGTGGCAGGTACCAAAGGAGTCGCTTACGTAAACTTCACCCAGATCCGCAAGCGCCCTTGCAAACTCTTTATCGCCCTCCACCTCACCGCTGTGGAACCTGAGGTTTTCAAGCATCAGGATCTCACCGGTATTGAGTCCCTTAACGATCGCTGAAACCTCATCACCAACACAATCCGGCGCGAGCCTGACCTCCCTCCCAATGTATCGGGAAAGTCTTTTGGCAACGGGTGCCAGAGAGTATTTTGGATCTCTTCCCCTGGGCCTACCAAGGTGAGACATGAGAATTATCTTCGCCTGTGCGTCAAGGAGGTACTCAATTGTTGGGAGGCTCGCCTTTATCCTTATGTCGTCAACGATGTTTCCTTGATCATCAATGGGTACGTTGAAATCAACTCTCACCAAAATCCTTTTACCAGATACGGGAACGTCCCTCAGAGACTTACGGCGAGGCATTCTAAGAATTCTACCATAAGGCTCAGAGACCGCCCTTATAATACTCTTTATGGTTTTTTACCTCCTGCCAAGAGGTACTGTCCAGAAACCCTTTTCAACCATCAGAGGGGGAAGGGAAAGGCTGACCAACCAACTGAGAGATTCTTTTCCTGAACTTGAGGATCTCCGCCTTAAGCTTATGGAAGCGCTGCCTGTTAACTTTAACTCCCTTGCACCCGCCTGGAGGAGGTACGGGAGCAAATTCTGGGAAGAGCTCTGCCTCTGGGCTATGCCAGAGAGGGTTAAAAAAGAGATTGAGGAAAAGGGAATCGTCCTTTCCCCTCTACTTGGCATCATCAGAGCCGGTGACCCGGTTCCCCTTTACAGTGCCGACTGGAAAACTCAGGTAGGAACGAGAAACCTTTTCAGGATATGGAAAGACAGGATAAGGGAAATAAGTCCTCAGCTATTCAAGGATGCGGTGGTTTTTGATTTCCTGACTTCAGAGGAAAAGGACCTGGTTGACATCTCCACCACCTCTCTCAGGATATCATTCATCTACCTGAAGAAAGGAAAAAAGCTAAGTAATACTCTTGCTCACAGAGCTTATACCCTGAGGTATATAGTGGAGATGAATGGATCCCACGAATACCTTGAGAAGATCAACTTTCTGGATTACAAGGTTAAGGCAATAGATAAGGATGGCGGAAACATAAAAGTAGTCTTTGACTCGGAGGGAAAGTATATATGAAAACAGTAAGGGTAGGAGTTGTGGGATGCGGTGTTGTTGGAACCGGAACGGTAAGACTCCTTATTGAAAATAAAGACATCATCAGGAAGAAAACAGGAATTAACTTTGAGCTGAGCTATGTTGCAGACCTTGACTGGGATAGAGAAAGGGAATTTGAGGTTCCAAAGGATATAAGAACAACAGACTACAGGAAGGTTCTGGATGAATCAGATGTTGTGGTTGAGCTTGTGGGTGGAACTGATTTTGCCAGGAAACTTATACTTGAGGCGATTGACAGGGGAAAGGATGTTGTAACCGCAAACAAGCACCTCCTTGCCCTTGAGGGTGAGGAAATATTCTTAAGGGCAAGAGAAAAAGATGTCAGAGTTGGCTTTGAGGCCTCTGTAGGCGGTGGAATCCCTGTGATCAAAGCCCTAAGGGAGGGTCTTGCGGGCAACAGAATAAACACGATCTACGGGATTTTAAACGGAACTACCAACTACATACTGACGAAAATGGATCAGGAAGGGCTTGACTTTACTACCGCCCTGAAAGAAGCTCAGGAAAGGGGCTATGCAGAAGCCGATCCTACCCTTGACGTAGAAGGGCTTGACGCAGCACACAAGATCACGATCCTTGCCGGACTTGCCTTTGGAAGATACTTTCCCTTTGAGGACGTTCATGTGGAAGGAATCGGTCAGACAGAGAAGCTTGATGTTGAACTCGGCAGGGAAATGGGGTACACCCTCAAGCTCCTCGCCATAGCCAAGCGCTTTGACGGTGAGGCAGAAATCAGGGTCCATCCTACTTTCATCCACTCTGAGGAAGCACTCGCAAAGGTATCCGGCGTTTACAATGCTGTGATGATAGAGGGAGATTTTGTTGGTCATACAATGTATTACGGACAGGGCGCCGGCTCTCATCCAACAGCATCTGCGGTTATTTCCGACATCATTGATGTAGGAATCACAAGGTCCAGCGGATGCAGGGTTGAGGTTACTCCTGTTGACTGGGAAGACCTGGAGCTTGTTGTAAGAAAGAATTTCTTCAGCAGGTATTATCTGAGGTTTGATGTTCCTGACAGGCCAGGGGTACTGGCTTCCATCGCAAAGGTGCTGGCAGATTTTAATATCAGCATAGCGTCAGTACTCCAGAAGGAGATGGTCTGTGAGCTTGCGGGGAGGCAGGATGAGCAGGTGGTGCCACTGGTTATCCTTACCCATAAAGCCTACGAACGGGACGTTCAGAAAGCCCTGAAGGAAATAACAAAGCTCCCTGTAGTTGTAGGTCAGCCGGTCCTTATCAGGGTTGAAGAGGAGGCTTACTGATGGCACTCCTGGCTCCCTCTATAATGGCCGGTGACTGGTGGAACATAGGAAAACAGATTGAGGAGTGCATAAGGGGAGGTGCGGATCTTATCCACTTTGACGTCATGGACGGGCACTTTGTTCCAAACATCACAGTTGGTCCAGAAGTCCTGAGCGACATAAGCAAGAGGGTAAAAGTTCCCATTGATGCCCACCTCATGATTGAAAATCCAGACAGATACATACCGGAATTCGCAAAAGCCGGAGCGAACTGGATTAGCGTACACATAGAAAACGTTCCCCATATTCACAGAACCCTTAACTTTATAAGGGAGCAAGGAGCAAAGGCAGGTGTGGTCATAAATCCCGGCACCTCACTCACGATGATTGAAGAGGCGATCCGCCACGCAGACTTTGTTCTCCTTATGTCAGTCAATCCAGGCTTCAGCGGTCAGAGCTTTATTGAGAGGTCCTTTGATAGGCTCTCCCAGCTTCGCCAGATGAGGGACCAGCTGAACCCTGACTGCCTGATCGAGATAGACGGAGGGATCAAAGAAGAGAATATAGCAGAGGCTGTTCGGCTCGGTGCTGACGTTTTAGTGGTTGGTTCAGGTATTTTTGCCCACCCAAAGGTAGAGGATCAAACGCGCAAACTCAAAGAGATCATCGCCTCCGCAAAGGCAATTTGAAGTCCCTCAGATTGAATATATTGAAAACAACAAAGATCTCATTAATATAATCCTGGAGGTTCTGGTAGTAGGTCCTCCTGTAGTCTATTTTGAAGAAGTAGCATGGACCTCTGTAGCCAATGTAGGCGGTGCTGTTTAGAATCCTGTCAGTTATTGAATCGTAAGTACCTGTTCCACCTATTAAAAAACCCTTGAGATCTAATGATAGACCAGCGGTATACTGGTCTGCGATCCTCTCGTCTTTACTGTTCCTCGTTGTCGCATAGCTGAGAGACAAAAAGTTCTTTCCCTTTTTCAAATAGAGCGAGCTTATACTTGACGCACTTATGTCAAGATTTAGGTCATAAGTTGTGTCGTACCTGATGGTGAGCCATGAAAGGGGATAAAGAGAAATTATCGCCCTTAGAGGAAGGAGCTCCTTTTCGATTAGTACACTGTCTGTGGGAAATCTGTAAGAGCGCAAAAAGTTATAACCTCCTTCAAGGAAAAAACTCATGACGTTTTTGGTTCCGCGGCTCAGGCTGCTTGCAAGTCTGCCCTTAAGGTTGTTTTCCTTGACCACCACATCGTAGGAATCAAACTGGGGATTATCAAAGTTGTTTGGTGAGTAGGTGTAAACAAACTCAAAGGTATTAAGAAAAGAAAAGCTCTTTCCTGTGAAATTCAGAAAGAGGGGAGTCCTGTTCTCAAAGTAGATTGTGTTCACCGTTTGATCTTTGAAACTCTTATTGGTCATGTAAAAGTTGTTAATCCCCCTGATCCTCGTGTAGTTCATAAAGAGCCCTGTGTTTAGAGGGAGTTCAAGCTCAGGGAGAAACAGGAGCCTGTTTGCTTTAAGCCCCTGATCCCTGTAGAAGTTAGTGAAGGTGGTAGTAAGATTTATGTAGAAGGGTCCCACTTTAGATGGACGAGCATAAAAATTGAACTCTGGGAGCATATTCAGAGTCTCCCTGTTGCTGGGTGAGGTCAGGTCATAGTAGTTCCTCACGGTAAAGGTCAGGAGGTAATCCTTTCCGAGGTCGGAGTACGATATATAGGACAGGGTAAAGGGCGTAGCCCTCAACTGCTGTTCAAAGAATACATCTTCAAAGAAGTAGGGATCTGAGGGTATGTCAAGACCAAGACTCCAACCCCTCAGGGCTGTCCTCATTTCAATTCTGTACCTGTCACCCCTAAAGGTCTCTGGTTCTCTTCCAGTCCACCACTCCCCCCTCGGCTGGGGTTCCTTGTAATACATTGCCCTCATATACAGCTTTTCCTTGAGTGTGAACGCCTGCCTGTACTCAAACCAGATCCCCTTAGCCTGTGTGTCCCTGTAGTCAATGGTTATGGTTGCATCCTTATCCATTGAAATCGCAAAGTATATAGGCTGGCGGTAGATGAAGGTATTGTAGGTGTTACTGCCAATCATAGGAGGAAGTAGCCCTGACCTCCTTTCACCCACGGGAAACAGGATCAGGGGTGAATAGGCAACTGGAAGCTCAAAGAATTTTAGCCTGTTACTGAAGGCAAAGACATGTTTTTCTGTCACTGCTGCTTTCCAGAAGCAAACCTTCAGGTGTTTTTTCTTCGGGGGACAGGTGGTCACCTCACCGTCCATGATGTAGTAGGTGTTTTCATCGATCTTATCCACCCTCTTTGCACTGAAATAAAACTCTCTGAACTTTCCCTCCGCATCAAGGTAGTATCCTTTGCCAGTTCTTGTATCAATAAAGGCCTCGGTTCCGAGCACCTCAAAAACCTCATCTTCCTTTTTAACGTAAACGTTGCCGAAAGCCCTGACCGTCTTTTCACCAGGGCTATAAAGAATCCTGTCCGCCTTAATCAGGTAACCGCGGTAAAAGGCCTCTACATTGCCTTCCGCCACGATGTTGCCCTCTCTGTCGGTGAAGAGCCTGTCGGAAAAGACCTCAATGGCACGGGAGATCCCTGCAGTGATAAAGATTAGGATTATCAATATCTTTATTGTTTTAACCACTCCATTATTTTATTCTCAAGTTCTTCAAGGCTGTGGAAGATATAGTCCGGCTTGAATTTAGCCTTATTTATCTCCTCCTCGCCGTACTTACCAGTAGTCATGAAAATAGTTTTAAGGCCTGTCTCAGGAGCCCTCATCAGGTCAGTGTATATGTCATCGCTGACAAGGTAGACTTCTCCTTGCGGGAGACCCTCAAGAGCTTTCTTGATAAATTCAGGAGAAGGCTTCCCCAGATTTGGTAAATCCTCCTCATAGCCTGCGGTTTCCTTGATAAGCCTTGCAACAGATCCTGCTCCGGGAAAGTAAAGCCTGTCTGAGTCCCTCACGATCCTCGTCAGATTCACAGGAACGAGCATTGCTCCCTTTAAAAACACCGCGGAAACCGCGGTCTTTAACTTCACAAAATCAATTTCTTTATCCTGAGCAACAACAACAGCATCAACAAGGTGGTCCTCCCTTATCTCAAAGCCCTGGTCCTCAAGAAACCCCTTGAGCATCTGGGTACCAATAACGAACAGACTATTAAGACCTTGCGACCGAAGGTAATCAGGGAGCACCGCCACCGGTGATATGAAGTCTTCTCTTCCGATTTCAAAGCCTTTGACCCTGAGCTTGTGGACGATCAGCTCCGGCGACCTTGTAGAGTTGTTTGAGACTATCCTGAAGGGGACGCTTTTTTCTTTAAGGTTCCTGATGAACTTAACCGCGTGGGGGAAGGGACTGAATTCCTTGTCCTGGGTCAATACACCATCCATATCAAGGAGGAGTGTAAACATGTTGAAAATTTTACCTTGGGACCTCCACGGAGTTTATTATTTCCCTGACCACAGAATCCTTGCTTTCCTCGTCCCTTGTCAGTATCCTGTGGCTGAGTATGTAAGGGACAATGTCGATCACATCCTCCGGAACCACAAAGTCCCTCCCTCTTATATAGGCGAGAGCCCTTGCACTCTGAGTGAGGTGAATTGCTCCTCTTGTGCTTGCGCCAAGAACAATGGCAGGATGGCTCCTTGTAATAGCGATTATTTTCTGTATAAAGTCTCCCACCTCCTCCGAAACATGAACCCTTTTAACCTCCTCAATAGCCTGAATCAGCTTATCCCTGGTGACTACCGGCCTCAGTTTATCAAGCCCTTCAATGGGATCAGAGCCAAGAATTATTTCCCTCTCTACCTCTTCAGAAGGGTAACCTACCGAGATCCGCATCATAAATCGGTCAAGCTGAGACTCCGGCAGGGGATAGGTGCCGTAATGTTCTATGGGGTTCTGGGTCGCTATCACAAAGAAGGGTTTGGGAAGGGTGTAGGTCACACCGTCAACGGTAACCTGCCTTTCAGCCATCGCCTCAAGGAGGGCGCTCTGGGTTTTGGGCGTTGCTCTGTTGATTTCGTCTGCAAGAACAACGTTATTGAATATCGGACCCTGCCTGAAAACAAATTCTCTCCTGGACTGGTCAAATATTGATGTCCCTGTAATGTCAGAGGGGAGAAGGTCACTGGTGAACTGGATCCTGGAAAAGCTCAGATCAAGAGCCCTCGCTAAACTGAGGGCAAGAGTGGTCTTTCCGACACCTGGAACATCCTCAATAAGCAGATGTCCCTGCGCCAGGAGGCATGTGAGGGACCTCACAATGACCTCTTCTTTTCCTTTTACTATACTGGAAACCTCTTCAATTACACCCTTCAGGTCCATCTCTGAGCTAATGATATACTAAAGTTCGGTGACAGACAGGGTTCTTTTCATTCCACTTGTCTTCTTTTCCGCCTATCTCCTGAAACACCTGCGCGTCCTGAGAGCAGAACACTCCGATGTTTTTGTCAACTACGTCATTTACTTTTCCCTCCCAGCACTCACCCTTGACCTTGCAAGGGAAATGGAGCCCACCCGTGAATCCATTGGCGTTGTAATCACAGCCTGGTCGGCGGTCTTTTTAGGGATAGCGATATCATACCTTGCAGGAAAAGGTCTTAGGCTCTCCCCTCTCACTTTAAGAACCTTTATCCTCCTCTCCGCTTTTGGAAACACCGCCTTTCTTGGCTACCCCTTTGCCTGGGCTTACTTTGGTGAGGGTGGCTTCATCTACGCGGTTCTTTATGACCAAATCGGTTCCTTTTTTGCGGTAATTACTGTTGGACTGCTCGTCGCGGTTGGCAGAATTGACCTGAGAGAAATACTCACCTTTCCTCCTCTTATTGCTCTGGTGCTCGGTATTCTTACGAGGAATTACAACTTCCCCGGATTCCTTGAATCATTCCTTGATGTAGCAGGGAATTCCCTTATACCCGCGGTTCTCTTTGCACTTGGGCTGAGATTTTCCCTCAAAGACGTCGCCAGGTCATCCTTTTACCCCATCTTTGTCATATCCATCAAGATGATCGCTGTGCCTGTAATAGTCTCTGTGGTTGTAACTACACTTGCACTCACACAGATGCCCTTTAAGGTTGCAATTCTTCAGTCAGCCATGCCACCAATGGTGATGGCCGGTATCCTTGCGATTAAGTACGGCCTTGACGTTCCTCTTGCTGTGAGCTCAATAACCCTGGGGATACTTGTGAGCTTCTTTACCGTTCCCCTGATAATGAGCCTTCTTGCTCAGGTGCCCTGACCCGCAGACTGAACGTTTTTCTCATAAAGCCTTGCAAGGTTTTCACTGCGCCTGAGTATCCATGACCCTCCGTATAGGTGATTCTCTGGAAGGTCAAGAACTCTACTGTCTCCTCTCACGCTCTGAACTGAGCCATCTCCAGAAACCATCCCATCAAGCTCTCTCCAGAAGAGTGAGTCATCAAATGCCCAGGGTATTACTTTTCCGCCCTTAACCTTCCCCATAAGAGTCTCGTGACTCCCCTCGGTTTCACCCAGGAGTGACATCGGCACCTTTACGGAAGCGGTAAGGGAGATCCCCTCTTCAAAGGGCGATGAGACTACAAGGTTGCTAACTTTTGCAAGGGGCTCCAGAACCTCAACACCCCCGTAATCAACAGCATCCTCTCCAAAAACAAAAACGGTATTGATCTTTCCCTTCTCCACCAGAGAAATAACCTCGCCAAAGTCCGAATAAAAATCCTTAACGGACCTATAAAGATAAAGGGTGTTGGACTCCCTTGGAATAAGGAATATGGTGTGTCCTTTCCTTGAAAGACTTTTGAGCTTCTTGGAGACCTCTTCAACTTCAGAAGAGCTTATTGAGGAGGTATTAACTATTACAACCCCCTTACCTTTCAACTTTGCAGCCTTATCAAGGTCTGTGGGCTGGGGATTGAACTTTGCATCCCTGCCCGGATCACCTGTGTGATAAACCTGACCCTTTATATAGTAGCTTAGGACCGGTGCGGTTGAAGTTAAGTCACTGCCAACTATCAGTACAAAGTCTGCCTTTTCAAGCTCTTCCAGTGGTGGATGCTCTGTGTAATCAAGAGCCTCTGCGAGTTTAAAGAAGCTCTCGGTCTGGGGCGCAGTTATATAGGCACCGACCTTACCGGCAATGCTTACAATGGAGTCAATGACCTCACAGGAAAGGTAACCAGAGAGGATGAAGGCGGTTGAGTTAGCTGACTCAGAGAGCATTGATTTGAGGAGATTGAGAACGTTACCCTCGCTCTCTTCCCTTCCCTGTGCCTGAGGTTTGAGGAGCCTGTCGGTGTTAAGCGCATCGTACCCAAAGAAGGCTTTGGCACAGATATTGAGGTCTTCTGTGGGCTTGGTTCTGTAAACCTTTCTCTGAGAACGCCAGTCACCAATACCGTACTCTATCTGAACCTCACAGCCTACAGGGCAGAGACTGCACCTTGTAAGACCCTTCTCAAGGAGCCAGCTCCTTGACCAGTACTTGAAGGGCTTGGAGATTATCGCACCAACGGGGCACACGTGGACACAGATACCGCACATCTCACAGGTTGAGGTGTCCATCGGGCGAACCGTTGGCACTATGTTGGAATGAAATCCCCTTTCTTCAACGTAAAGGGCATGGGCACCCACCACCTCATCGCAGGCTCTCGTGCACCTGTAACAGACCACGCACCTGTTGGAGTAATACTCTAAAAAGTCACTCTCCCAGTCATGCTCCTCCCTCTCCTTCTCTAAAGCGGAGATAGGGACAACCTGCCTCTGGGGACCGTAAATGGCTCCAAAGTTCTGAAGGTCACACTCCCCCGCCTTGTCACAGATAGGACAGTCAAGGGGATGGCGCGTCATGAGAGCCTGAAGGAGATATTTCTGGTTTTCCTCCACCAGCTTGCTGGTGTGGTGGGTTCTTATGATCATTCCTTCCTGAACGGGGGTGTTGCAGGATATGACCAGCCTGTTGATATTCTCCCAGTAAACCACACACATCCTGCAGGCACCTGCGATTGAGAGCCTCGGATGGTAGCAGAAGTAGGGTATGTCTATACCGTTCTCAAGGGCAACCTGAAGAACCGTCTTCCCCTTCTCAACCTCGTACTCTCTGTCGTCTATAACGATCCTCACCTTCTCAGCCATCTTCAGCCTCCGTGGGAATATGATATACATAAATTGATAAGAGAAGGGTGAGAAGAGTCAGGAGCCAATCATGAAGCGAAAGCCTGCGGTGGCGGGAACCTTTTATCCCGCAAGGGCGGAGGAGCTGAGGAAGCTCACTGACCTCCTCTGCGGTGAGGAAGAGGGGGAAAAGCTCAATGCAAAGGCCGTTCTTGTTCCCCATGCGGGGCTTATATACTCTGGAAAGACCGCATGCGCGGTTTACAAGAAGGTAAAGATACCGCCGAAGGCGGTCCTTTTAGGACCCAATCATACAGGTTTAGGAAGCGATATTTCGGTTTACGGCGGAGGGGCATGGGAGACGCCATTTGGCGATGTGGAGGTGGATGCTGAGCTTGTCCAGAAAATTGCCAGCTATCAGAGAGCGGAGGTTGATGAGAGCGCTCACCTCTATGAGCATTCCCTTGAGGTTCAGCTACCATTTCTGCTCAGATACGCCGAGAAGGGGCTAAGTATCGTGCCTGTGGTTCTGGGACTTCTTGATTATGACACCGCAAGGGATTTCGGTAGGCATCTGGGACAGTGCCTTGAGGGAGAAGAGGTCCTTATTGTGATCAGCTCTGACATGTCCCACTATATCCCCGCAGAAGAGGCAAAGAAGAAAGACACCATTTTGATCTCTGCAATGGAGAGGCTCCAGACCGATGAGCTGTACCTCAAGAGGGTGCAGTACGACATAACCATGTGCGGTTTTATCCCTGCGGTTGTTGGCATTGAGGCTGGCAAGGTTCTTGGCATCAGGCAGGGTATACTGATTGATTACACAAACTCTGGAGAGGTTACAGGCGATTACGATAGGGTCGTTGCTTATGCGGGAATGGTTTTTGTTTAGGGGAGGAGGTTCAGCTTTCGTCCCTTTACTCTAACGGAGGAGA
>JALTVH010000157.1 GCA_027049085.1 Aquificaceae bacterium
AAGTTTCATCTGCAATCACGTAATCCTTTGGATTTATAAGCACCTCAATGGTCCCTTCCGGCATAGGGAAGTCCTCATCAGGGTACTTGGAAGCAGCCACCGCCATAAAGTCCTTCCAGATCGGTAGGGCCGCTCTTGCTCCTGCCATCCCGTAACCGAGAGTTTGCTTTATGTCGTAACCGACCCAAACACCTGCAACGATGTAGGGTGAAAAACCGATGAACCACGCATCCATGTACTCATCAGTGGTTCCTGTCTTTCCCGCTATTATCCTGGGTATCCTCCTTGCGAGCCTTCCAGTCCCTTCAAGGATAACAGCCCTCAGCATATCCACAAGCACCCTTGTCTCTTGCGGCGGAAGGACTTCCTCACACTGGGGTGTATTTTCTTCCAGGATCGCTCCGGAGCTGTCAATTATCTTTCTGATAAAGAAGGGCTTGCATTTGGTTCCCAGATTTGCAAAGACCTGAAAGGCTGAGGTGAGTTCCATCGGTGTTACTTCAATGGTTCCAAGGGCAAGGGAGTAATAGGGTTTTAGCTGAGTCAGTCCCACTTTGTCTCCAACACTGAGGACTATGTCAAAGCCAAGCTTGTCAAGGAGGTTAACGGTGGCTGTATTTATACTCTTTGCAAGAGCCTGTCGGAGGGTAACTACGGTGTATTCCTCATCATCGTAGTTTTTTGGAGTCCATTCAAGTCCGGTTCCAGGATCGTAAAAGGTTCTTGGACGTGCATCAATAGAAGAGATCTGTGTCTCCCCCTTCAGGAGAGCCGCAAGGTATATAACCGGTTTTATGGCAGAGCCCGGCTGTCTCTTTGCCTTAATGGCCCTGTTAAAGGGGCTGTAGGAATAGGAGAACCCTCCAACGATCGCCCTTATAGCACCGGTGTGGACGTCAAGGCTGACAAGGGAGCCCTGAAGGTCCGGAACAAGCTCAGCGTAGGGACCTTCCAGTCCCTCCCTGATCCTTACAAATATGTAATTCCTCCCCTCGGTGTTGAGGCCCTTGAGATCAACTCTAAATGTTTTGCCTCCGAGCTGAACAAGTGCCTTACCATCTTTGACCGATTCAATCTTAGCCACGTAAACCTTCCCGTAGACAATGTTCTTTTTCTGGAGCCTGTAGTAATTTTCCATATCTTGCTCAGACTCAGGAAGGAAGGGGATGCCGTTTGACCTTGCAAGCCTCAGAAGGCCCCTCTTCAGCACTTCACCCGCAATGCTCTGGAGGTCTCTGTCTATCGTTGTGTAAATCTTGAGCCCTCCCTGGAGGGCGATGTCTCCGTATTTTTCCGCAAGGTACTCTTTTATCATGTCAAGGACGTAATCAGACATCCTGTACCTGTTCTCTTTTCTAACAACAATGGGCTTGTTTATTGCACTCTCGTACTCTTCCTGGGTTATGTATCCCTCTTCAAGCATTCTCTTGAGAACATAGTTCCTCCTCACCTTGGCAAGCTCTGGATTATTAAAGGGATTGAATCTGGAGGGCGCCTTCGGCAAGCCGGCAAGCAGGGCGGATTCTTCTAAGGTAAGGTCCTTAACTTCTTTGCCAAAGTAAACCCTTGAGGCCGCCTCAACCCCGTAGGCACCGTTACCGAGGTATATCTGATTGAGATAAAGCTCAAGGATCTTTTTCTTGTCAAAGGTTCTCTCAATCTTGATCGCCAGAAGAGCCTCTTTGAACTTTCTCTTGAGCGTTCTTTCCCTTGTGAGGAAAAGGTTTTTTGCAAGTTGCTGGGTTATGGTGCTACCCCCCTGAACTATTCTGCCCGCCTTGATATTGCGAATCATTGCTCTGATGATGGCACCCAGGTCAATTCCTGAATGCTCAAAGAAGTTTCTATCTTCAGCAGCAACAAAGGCGTGAATAAGCTTTTGAGGGATCTTATCTATGCTCACGTAGAATCTTTTCTGTACACCAATATCTCCATAAATTCTGTTTCTGTAGTCGTAAACCACAGAAGCCTGTGGGGGTGTCCAGCTCTCAAGAAGCTTGACGCTCGGCAGGGTAGTGTAAAGAGCCAGGGTATATATGAGAAAAATGATGAATATTCCCCCCGATACACCAAGAGCAATTAGGAGAACTTTTCTTTTTTCAGGCATGATTTCTGAGCTTGAGCAACTATAATATTATACTTTCAAGCCCAGGGACAAGGAGGAGGATATGACAAAGAAACAGCTTCAGGACTGTAAAAAAAGATTATATGAGGAAAAGTCAAAGATCCTTGAAAGGTATCTTGCCAAGGAAGAAACACAGCAAAGGCTTGAAGAAGAGTCAAAGGAGCCAAGGGACTGGGAAGACATTGGTCAGATGACCTATACTGAAGAGCTCCTTGACAATCTGTCCCACATTGAGATCAATACTCTAAAAGAAATTGACATTGCTCTTAAAAAACTTGAAAACGGTACCTACGGCGTCTGTGAAAACTGCGGAAGTGAGATAAATATTGAGCGCCTGAAAGCCATTCCCTGGACCCGCTACTGCGCAACCTGTGCAGAAGAGATTGAGAGGGAGTCAGGAACCTATATGCCTTCTTACGGCTTTGAGCCTATGCTCACGGAAGATATTGAAATTGAGAGGGAGGACCTGGGCGAGGCCTAATTGTAAAAGTTATTGACATGTCTTGACTTTTCTGTCCTCCCGAGATATTATCAAGGCAAACTTTCCTGCAAAGGGGAGGAATAAGCTGTGAAAGGCATGGTGTTAGTGTGCGGATTTGCATTGCTGATCCTCTCCTGTGAGGCTAACGAAAGTGGAAATAACTACAGAGCAGAGGGAAAGTACACTTATGACAGCTTAGATAGACTGGGGGAGGAGAGAATCTTTTTTGAGGGGCGGTCTATGAGGGTCATCTACTCCTATGATCCCAACGGAAATATAAGGGAAATAAGGAGGGTGGCCCATGATCAGACCGTTCCTTAACCTCTTTCTGGTGATCATACTTGCTTCCGTAGCGACCGCAACCAACTTTACCGGGGCGCTTATTAATTCAAGCAGTCCCTTAATCAGATCCGTTGAGTACATGATTGAAAAGGGAAAGTTAAGGGAAGGGCTGGAGAGGCTGAGGGAAGTTATTGCAAATCCCGATAGATACACAAAGGAGGAGGTCGCTTACGCCTACCTTAGACTCGGGATTGAGAAGAAATACGGTGGAGATCCTGACGGCGCTTTAAGCATGTATGAAAAAGCCTACAGCATCGGAAAGGGGACCAAAATAGAACTTGATGCCCTCTCTTCCATGTCAGCAATTTATATGATGAAGGGTGATCTTGACACGGCAAGGGACCTCCTGAAAGAGGTCCTTGAAAAGTCCGAGGATCCTTCGAGGGCAAGGTACGCAGGCGTGTGGCTCAAGTATTTAGAAAGGCTTAAAAGGTACGAGGCTAAGTACGGACCTGTATCCTATGCCTGCGGAAAGAACGTACTTTCCCTTCTTGCGGAGAAGGTCGGTCTTGGGATAAGTCTCAATGAGATCCTATCCCTCGTTAACGATGAGGAGGGAATCAGGATCACGGAACTCAGAGAACTGCTTGTAAAGAACGGTGTCAGGGCAAAGGTTGTAAGGTCTTCTCTTAGGAAGATTGCCTCTTCAGGCAGGCCTGCTATCATCCATACCCGAGATAACCATTACCTGCTCCTCATTGGCGTGAGAGGACAGCATGCAGACTATATTGATCCCGCTCTGGGAAGGAGGATGTTAACAACAAGCC
>JALTVH010000158.1 GCA_027049085.1 Aquificaceae bacterium
GGAGATTAAGAAAGGTATAGAAAACTATAAGGCGAAGGTATGAACGCTGATGAGGTTATAAAAAAGGCGCTGAGGGTTATTGAGGAAGAGATAGAAGGGCTTAAAAAACTTGCTGAGACCCTTGACAGGGACTTTGTAAGGGCGGTAGAACTGATCCTGTCTTGCGAAGGAAAGGTTGTAGTAACGGGAATAGGAAAGTCGGGCCACATCGGAAGGAAGATAGCCTCAACCCTCGCAAGCACAGGTACACCTGCTCACTTTGTCCATCCTTCTGAAGCCCTCCACGGAGACCTTGGCGTAATAAGTCATAAGGATGTAGTTATTGCCATTTCAAACAGCGGTGAGTCCCAGGAGGTTCTTAACCTCCTTCCCTACCTCAAGATGCACGGTGTTCCCATTATTTCTATAACCAACAACAGTGCTTCTTCCCTTGCAAAGTACAGTGATGTACATCTGTGTCTCAACGTTCACAGGGAAGCCTGTCCCCTTGACCTTGCGCCAACAACTTCCTCTACCGCAACCCTCGTACTCGGCGATGCCCTTGCCATGGTACTGATGGAGATGAGGGGATTCACAAAAGAGGACTTTGCTGTAAGGCACCCTGCAGGTTCCCTTGGGAGAAAGCTGAGGCTCGTCAAGGACCTTTACCATACGGGGGCTGAGTTGCCTGTGGTGGGGGAAGATACTCCAATGAATGAGGCGATAATTGTAATGACCACAAAGGGATTCGGTGCGACCGCAGTAGTTGATAATGAGGGCAAGCTTACGGGAATCATCACCGACGGTGACCTGAGACGCTTTGTCAACAGGGGCGGGAATTTTGATACCTCTACTGCAAAGGATGTGATGACAAGGAATCCCAAGGTTGCAAAACCGGATGAGCTTGCTCTTCAGGCTCTCAGAAGGATGGAAGATTACAAAATAATGGTTCTTATTGTTGTGGACAAGGAAAACAAACCTGTAGGGATCATCCACATGCACGATATACTCAGGTCAGAGATAGTTTAAAGCTGTGGTATAATCATTCAGCCGAAAAAAGAGGTACCGCAGAATGGAACAGGCTATAAGCTATAACCACATTTACCTCGGTTTGGTTTCAATGGCTGTTTCTGTTCTCCTCGTGCTGTCTGCAGGCAGGCCTTCCATCAAGCCCACTCGCTTTCAGGCACTTATTGAAGGTTACCTGAGATTCGTAAGGGGTATGCTTAAGGACAACATAGGTGAGAGTGGTTTAAAATACACGCCCTTAATTGCTGCAATAGGGCTGTTTATATTCTTTTCAAACCTCCTCGGTATGGTGCCCGGGCTTGAAGCACCAACGGGAAACATGAATACAAACCTTGCAATGGCACTTATTGTTTTTCTCTATTACAACTTTGAAGGCATCAGAGAGCACGGACTCTCTTACTTCAAACACTTCATGGGTCCCATCAAACCTCTTGCACCTTTCTTTTTTGTGGTTGAGATAATTTCCCACATAGCCAGACCGATAACCCTTTCCCTCAGGCTCTTTGCCAACATGAAGGGAGGTGCAATACTGCTCCTTGCCCTTGTGGGAATAGCGATAAATAATCCCTTTACGATGGCCCTTTCCCCGGTTGCTCTCGTATTTATTATAGCTATTAAATTTCTTGCAGTTTTTATCCAGACCTATGTCTTTATGATCCTTTCGGTGGTTTACCTGGCGGGAGCCATAGTTCACGAGGAGCACTGAGATGAAGGTCACCCTTGTTATCACTGATTCCTTCGGTGACTGCACCAGGGCGCTCACGTTCCTTAAGGACTTCAGGGATAAGTTTTCTGCTGATGTTGAGGTTCTTGCGGTTCTTGAGGACCTTTACAGGCTTGAAAAGGCCAGCGTTTCCCTCGGTGTTCCGCTGTCGCCAGACACGGTTCCTTCTGCAAAGAAAAGGTTTGAGGAAAGGATCATGAATGGGTGGAAGCAGACTGGGGACGGCGAAATGCCAAGGTATAATGTGTTTGCTGGTGAGATCAGGGAAGAGGTCCTCAGGCACGTTAAAGAACGCAAGCCTGACCTTCTACTTTTTGGTTGTTCCTCAGCTCATGATGTTTGCAAGGTAATTGATGAGGCTGGAGTCTCATCGCTGATAATAAAGTGAAGGAGGTAGGAAATGAAAGGGAAGCTTCTCACAGCCATTGGAATGCTCATGCCCGCCCTGACCTTTGCCGCTGAATCAGCTCAGGGTGGCTCATCTGACAGGGCTCTCTTTTACGGTCTCCTTGCCCTTGCAGCGGGACTTGCTATAGGTCTTGCTGCTCTTGGAACAGGTATCGGTATGGGCCATGCGGTCAGGGGAACCCAGGAAGGGATAGCAAGGAACCCCAACATGGGAGGAAGGCTCCAGACCATCATGTTCATCGGTCTCGCATTCATTGAGACCCTTGCTCTTTATGCTCTGCTCTTCTCAATTGTCTTTGTCTTTACAGGAATATTTACAGGAAAGGCGGGCTTCTGAGTCTTTTAAGCCCGCCTCTGCCAAAGGAGGCTAAAAGATGGCTACCGAAGGCTTGAAGCCCCACATCTCAACTAAGAAAAAGAAAAGGAAAAGCGGATTCTTAGCCCGTATGAGGTCACGGTCTGGCAGGAGAATAATAAGAAACAGAAGGAGAAAGGGCAGAAAGAGGCTGGCGCCTTAGATGAGGGGACTGGTCATTGTTTTTTTAAAACTCTGGAGAACCTTTGTATCTCCCCTCTATCCCCCTTCCTGCAGATACTATCCCACCTGCTCGGAGTACGCCATACTCAGCGTCCAGAAGCATGGGGCGTTCAGGGGAACTCTGAAAGCCCTCTGGAGGGTTTTACGGTGTAACCCCTGGTCTAAGGGAGGTGTGGATCTACCTTGACACCCCAACAGCAGGGACCCGATCCCAGAAGGCTTTTTCTGGCTATGGTTCTCATAGCCTTTTTTATCCTAGGCTATGAGGTATTCTCTTCCCTGTTTTTCAGGACTCAGCCTACGCCTTCCGTTAAGGAAAAGGATAAAGAGGTACCTTCGGTCAGACAAGATAAAGAGATAGCTCCTGCACCGAGGCCAGAGCCCGTTATTACCACTCAGCAGGAAGAGGGGGGAAAGAAGAAGGAGATAACAAGGGACACCTTTGAAATTGAGGGCTTTAAGATTGAGATTGCCCTTGAAGGAGGGAGGATTTACAGCTTTGTTGATGAGAAGTTCGGCTTTGACCTTATAACGCCTGCTGAGAAGTCCCTTGGGATTCTCCCGCTTTCAATTTCCACAGGGGATGAGAAGCTTGATAAGGTCATAAACTCTGGAAAATACAGCATCAGAAGAAAGGGTGATTCTATAGAAATGGTTTTAAAAGAAGGGGACCTTCATGTAGTGAAGGTTCTTGAAATAAAAAAGGGCGGGCACATGAGCCTAAAGGTTGAGATTAAGGGAGTGAAATCTTTCTATATCCTTACCGGTACCCATCCCTTTGAGGAGTCCTTTTATACCCATGAGGGACCGGTTCTGAAGCTCGGTGAGGACATCATAAGAATAGACAAAGAGGACGTTCAGGGGAAACTGACCTACGAAGGAGAGATAGCCTTTGCCGGTGAGGAGAGCAGATACTTTTTTAAAGGCTTCAGCGGGAAGATCAGGAACGTTGTGATTACTTCGCTGAGCTGGAAAGATCCCGAAGGTGAGG
>JALTVH010000159.1 GCA_027049085.1 Aquificaceae bacterium
CCCCGCGTTCTCCATAAGGACGACTGAAGGAATACCTATCTCTTCAATCGCCTTCCTGTCTATCTCAGCCATCTCATGGGCTTTGAGAACCTTCATGAATTAAAATGATAACAGCTATGCTTGAGAGGATTGTTTCCGCCTTTAAAGAGAGTGCCCAGGTAAAGCTCGCCTTCGTTGAGGATAACAAAGAAAGGATCCAGGAAGTCGGTTCCATAATGGCCACCGCGGTGAAGGAGGGGAACAAGATAATCCTATTTGGCAATGGCGGGAGCGCAGCCGATGCCCAGCACATTGCTGCGGAGATAGTGGGCAGGTTCAAAAAGGAAAGGAATGCCCTTCCCGCCATCGCGCTGACGACGGACACCTCAATCCTCACCGCTGTCGGAAACGATTACGGCTTTGAGACAATCTTTGAGAGACAGGTTGAAGCCCTCTGCCTTCCAGGAGATGTCGCCATCGGAATCACCACTTCTGGCAATTCGGAGAACGTGATCCGGGGACTGAGAAAGGCTCACGACCTTGGTGCGACAACAGTGGCCTTTACGGGAAGGAACGGGGGAAAGGTGGTTGAGATCGCCCATTACAGCTTTATAGTGCCCTCCTATGAGACGCCCCGCATTCAGGAATGTCACATAACTCTCGGCCATGTCCTGTGCGAGATAATTGACGAGCTGGTATGAAGAGGGCTCTCCTCTTTGTTAAAGATTCGGACAAAGCAAAGGAAACCGCCCGATATATAAGCGACCTTCTTCAGAAGAAAGGAGTTATGGTCAGCCTCGCCCTGAACAGGGGAAAGGGCACTCTCCCCCTCAGGGATAAAGACCTTATGGTTGTGATTGGCGGAGACGGGACTTTTCTGGCGGGAGCAAGGATTGCATCGCGCTTTGGCGTTCCTGTGGTGGGGGTAAATGAGGGGAGGTTCGGCTTTTTAACAGAGATAGAGAAAGAGGAAGCTGAAGAGGCCTTTGAGGCGATCCTCTCTGGAAGGGCAAAGCCCCAGAGGAGGATGATGATCTCAAGCTATCTGATCAGGAACGGAAAGAGAAAGAGGCTGGGGACCTTCCTCAATGACGTGGTGGTTTCCAAAAGCGCGATCTCAAGAATTATGGAAGTAGAGGTCTTTGCCGACGGTAAGTTCATGGTTCACGTTCACGGTGACGGGGTGATAGTTTCAACACCGACAGGATCCACAGCCTATTCCCTCTCAGCGGGGGGACCGATCCTCATGCCCGAATCACGGACACTCCTTGTGGTCCCCGTATGCTCCCATACACTTTCCAACAGGCCAGTTGTTCTACCCGCTCACAATACGGTTGTTTTAAGGCACCTCTCGGGAACGGGATCCTGCTTTCTCACCATGGACGGCCAGGTGGGAATGGATCTCAAAAGGGGCGACCTCATAGAGGTCCGTGCCTCAAAGAGGGTTTGCAAAATCTTCACTCACCCCTATAAAGACTTCTTTGAGATCCTCCGCACCAAACTCGGCTGGGGATGATGCGGGCCCGGGAGGACTCGAACCTCCGACCTGGGGATTAGAAATCCCCTGCTCTGTCCAGCTGAGCTACGGGCCCTTTAAGGAGGATTTTATATTTTATATGTTATTCTTTAAGCAGGGGTGAGGAGGGATATAAACCTATTCCTTTCCGCTTTTATTGCCATAAGCGTCTCGGGTGCATTCTCCAAGGATGTTGTCGGAACGGTGAATATTGGTCCATCCATTAGGCTTGAGGTTGACAGGAAAAGTTGTAAGATTCACCTCACTATAACTGAGCAGGTCCATAGGGTCCTGGTCAGAGAGTTCGGCAATTATGAAGTACTGACATACTTTAACTCTGCCTTTTCCTGCGATCAGATAAGATATTATGTCGGAAAGAATTTTGCCCCGTGGGTAGCAATAGGGGATTTTAACGGGGACGGAAAGAAAGACCTGTTCCTCAGGATCCTCTGGGGAAAAAGCAAGAGGGCAAGTGAAGTATTTCTGATGTCCGAGGGCAAATCTTATAAAGTGGTAAAAACAGGTGATTTTGAGTTTGTTCCGGGGGAGTCCTATTACTTAAAAAGGCCTGCCCGTGTTTTTAGTCCGTGCAGTTTTGAAGACAGGTTTGAATATGGATTCTTTTCTCTCCATTTTCCTTTTGATTGTCTTGAGATGTATACATCAGAATCTGATTATTTTGCCTTGATTGTGATGTATACAAACGGGACCTTTTCAGAGATAGTTATATTTCTTGGGGATTGAACCATGCTGGCAGTAATGGTTTTTATTTTGCTGATAGTTTCGTCATCCTATTCAAAGATAGAGGTTTTTTCTCGAGTGAGCTTTGACAAAACTAAGGGGGACTACGTCTATACTTACGGGATCGAGGTAACCGAAGATTCGGAAGAAATAATCCTCTTCACTCTGTATCCGCTCGCCCCCATCTACCAGGCAAGCGGACCTGATGGATGGAGTGTTCTCTTAAAGGACGATGCCAGGGTAGTATGGATAAAAAATACAAAGAGTGTGAAGCACGTTAAAAGATTATGTTGCTTCACTTTAAGGAGTAAATACGACGTGACCATTGGTTACTCTGAGCTGCGCGGAGAAAACACCGTTCTCATAGATGAAGTGAGGGTCCCTGGGAATGAAAAGGCCGAGGCTTATGCTGAAGTGAATCCGGTGTTGATAAATCTGGAGTTAGATAAACCAAGCTTCTTATCACTTTATATAAGAATGCCTCCTGACCTGAAAGGAAGGGAGATAGATCCCCATAGCATCTTTTTACAGGGCGCGAGGCCTTTCATGCTGAGAAAGATATGCGACGGGACTTATCTCGCGAGGTTCGATCCAGAATACCTTCTCCTCTCGTCTTACTTCACACGTAATGTCTATCTCTGGGGCAGGTTTAGGGACGGAACACCTTTCCTTGGTAAAGGCTGGGCTGTGGTCGCAGAGGATAAGAAAATCCGAGTCACAAAAGGAAAGAGGCCAAGGACGGGCTTCAGAGTCGGGTCTGACTTCAGCTTATATGTTGATGAAAAGAGATGCAGGATTGATCTTACGTTGCCTGCTGAGGCTCATAGAGCCCTGATAAAAAGTCTGGGACATTACGAGGTTTACACAGAGTTTCCGGGGATGACCTGCGAAAACTTAAAGGATTATGTAGGGAAGTCTTTAGCTCCCTGGACAGCCTTTGTTGACTTAAACGGAGATGGAAAAAAGGACGTCTTCCTCAGAGTCCTGGCTGGAAGAGGCAGGGTGAAGAAGATAGTGGAACTCTTTCTGGTATCCTCGGGTGATGCTTATGAGGTTCACAGAGTATGGGAAGAGGTGAGGATGAGGGGGAAACCTCTCTTTTACGGGAGACCCAAAGAAATTCTTAGTCCCTGCAGAATGGAAGGTGTTTCGGGGACATGGAGCATGAAAGTATATTTCAGGAACGACTGCCTGGCACTGTCTCACGGATCCATCGAGGAACTGGCGACATTCTATTACCTTTATATAAACGGGAGGATCGAAACACTGGAATATGTTTACGAACCATGAAAAATCCGTACTAGAAGTTGGTAATTATCAGTTCCCTTGCCGAGCCCTTTCTTGAGCAGGCCTTTGAATTTATGAACCTGTTTGTCCTCACCTCTATTATTCTGAAGCCATCATAGAGCTCTCTGATAAAGGGCGTATCC
>JALTVH010000160.1 GCA_027049085.1 Aquificaceae bacterium
CTTCCGGTGTTCCCATAGCTATCGCATTCCCCTTCTTCACAAGTATGAGGCGGTCTGAGATGGTAAAGGCGGATATCATATCGTGAGTAACAACTATAGCGGTTGTTCCAGTTCTCTCCCTGAGGTCAAGGATGAGCTGATCTATAACCCTGCTCGTTATGGGATCGAGTCCTGAGGTTGGCTCATCGTAAATTATCAGCTTTGGATTTGTTGCTATTGCCCTTGCTATACTTACCCTTTTTCTCATCCCTCCCGAGAGTTCTGAAGGCATCAGGTCAAGGACATCTTCATCAAGGTCAACAAGCCTCAACTTGTCAAGGGCGATTTCCTTTATCTGATCCCTCGGCATATCGGTGTGTTCAAGGTAATAGAAGCCGACGTTTTCCCATACCTTCATGCTGTCAAAGAGGGCTCCCTCCTGAAAGACGTAGCCTATGTTCTTTCTCAGCTCATCAAGTTCCCTCTGGGAAAGCTCACCTACTTCTTTTCCAAAGACCTTCACACTGCCTGAAGTCGGCTTCCATAAACCGATTATGTGCTTTGTTATAGAGGTTTTTCCGCTTCCGCTACCGCCGATTATGGAAAATATCTCCCTTTCCCTGACCTCAAAACTGATACCCTTGAGTATCTCCCTTCCCTCAATCCGCTTGACAAGGTTTCTAATCTCTACAACAGGTATCACACTATCCCTCCCCTGAGGTAGGGATTGAATTTCCTTTCATAACCGATTGTGGTCTCTTCGTAGTGCCCGCAAACAACAACGGTATCATCGGGCAGTTCCGAGAAGATCCTCTCAAGGGACTTTTTAAGCTTCTGGGGATCACCGCCGGGCAGATCCCACCTTCCCACACTTCCCTTAAAGAGGAGGTCTCCGGCAATAAGAACCCCTTCCTCCTCAATATGAAAACAGCACAGGCCTGGTGTGTGGCCTGGCGTGTGGATGACCCTCATCCTGAGATGACCAACCTCAACTTCCATACCATCATAAAGTTCAACGTCTGGCTCAGGACAGGGTACCGCCCCTATGTAACTCCCAAAGCCTTCCCATATCTCATTGCTTATCAGGTATCTGTCTTCAGGATGAAGGTAAAAGGGAATGTCAAACTCATCTTTGATTCTTCCCACCTGACCAACATGGTCTATGTGTCCGTGGGTGTTGACTATACCAATAACTTCAAATTCCTTAGCGGTTTCAATTATCTTTTCAGCATCAGCTCCGGGATCAATAATAACAGCCTTTCCGGTCTCATCATCAACCACAAGGGAACAGTTCACGGAGAGGGGACCAACGGGGATAACCTCAAGAATCATACCCATTCCAGGGGTTAAATTATATGCCCACTCTGACATAATTTAAGGGTGGACTTCAGGAAGGAGAGCATTTTCTCAGAGACGCCTAAAGGGGAAAGAAAGAGGATAGGTTTTGAGTACAGAGCTCGGCTCGGATTTGAGAGTCTTTACGTTGGTCAGGAGAAAGATGAAAGGTCTGACCTCGTTATCTTTAAGTTCCTGGCAGGAAGTGCGATAGTAGAGGGTGATTTGGAGAAAGGTCTGGTCTTCATAGATATAAAACCCACAACCCTCAACAGGTATCCAAATGATGTTGTTCAGTTTGTGCGAAATAATATGGTTCTTGATATTCAGAAGGATTTTGTGAGCAAAGATATACTTGAGAAGATCCACGATTTTGGAAAAAACAGGGATGTAATGCTTGCAGTTGATGACTACGGCCAGGAAGGTTCAAATCGGGCAAGAGTTGAGATTCTCAAACCCGCCTATGTCAAGATTGACCTACAGGCTCACGAAGAGAAGTTTGATTTTGTTCTGTGGTCTTTAAACGAGATCAAGAGAGCATCTGAAACGACAGAGGTCATAGTTAAAAACGTTTCATCGGAAGAGGAACTGGAAAAGCTCCTTTCCTTTGGAATAAAGCTCTGGCAGGGGAAACTGGAAAGGATCCTCACTCTCCGTGATTGAGGTAGGCTATCGTAACCCCCGATCCTCCTTCCCTTGGGTAGGCAGACCTGAAGAACTTGACCCTTTCTGACTTTGAGAGAAATTCCTGAACCGCGCTCTTAAGGGTTCCGCTTCCCACACCGTGGATGATCCTGACCGTCTTCAGTCCTCCAGCCCATGCAGATTCAATAAACCTTTCAAGCTCAATCAGTGCACTATCCCTGTCCATTCCCAGGAGGTTCAGCTCTGATCCAGCAAGGCTCCCTTTGGGATGAGGGAGTTCCCTCTTTTCCTTCCTGTCCTTTAAAGACCCCCTCTCAACCTTCTCAATCATGTCAAGGGAGACCTCAATACGCATTCCTCCTGATACAACCCACACCCTTCCCTCCTCCACCTTAACCACCTTTCCCTTGCCGCCCTCAAAAAATATGGTGTCACCAACCTTTGGAAGCTCTCTCTCCCTCCCGATCCTATCAAGGATCTCCCCTCTTTTCTCCTGAATAAATCGTTCTATCTGATCCTTTTCCCGAAGGTCTTTCAGGATCTTTTGCCCCTCAGCGTAGAGGTTCTGAAGGTAAAGTCTTGCCTCTCTGTAGGCTTCCTTCCAGCCTTTCCTCTCCTGCTCTTTCAACCTGCTTATCATCTTTTCATACTCATTTACCTGGTGACTCAGCTTCTCCTTAAGGGCTTCAACCTCCCTAAGCTTTTCTTCGTAGGAGTGGGTGAATTCAGAGAGCCTGTCAATGGCATGGATATACTGCCTTCCCATCTCGCCGAGTTCCTTTTCTGCTCTGGAAATGACTTCCTGAGGAATCCCGCACTTTCTTGCGATTCCAAAAGCCATGCTCTCGCCAACGGTATTGTAGGCAATGGTATATAGAGGTCTGAGGGTTTCCCTGTCAAACATGACCGATGCGGGGACGTAGTACTCTGAATTTACCGCATAAACCTTGATAGGCATGTGGTGAGTGTTTGCAAAAACCCAGCAATTCTTCTGTTTGAGGTACTCAAGTATACCTATTCCGAGGGCAGACCCTTCAAGAGGGTCGGTTCCCGCTCCGAGCTCATCAAGGAGAACAAGATCATTTTCACCCGCACGGGGCAAAAACTCAGAGATGTTTGTCATGTGAGCGGAAAAGGTTGATAGATTCTGCTCTATGCTCTGTTCATCACCCACGTCAACGTAAATTCCTGTAAAAACAGGAATGGTGCTTCCCTCCTCAAGGGGAACAGGTATACCGCTCTGTACCATAAGGGCGGTTAGTCCCAGGAGGGTCAGGGCTACTGTCTTGCCTCCTGTGTTTGGACCAGTCAGTATAAGACCCTTCCTTTCCTTCATCCTAATGTTGACTGGAACAGCCTCCTTCTCCTGAAGAGGTAGCAGAGGGTGAACAGCCTTCCTCAGTTCAATATGATTACCTGTTTCGGGAAAATTTCCACGATAAAGGGACGCAAGCCTTTTTAGACATTGAAGATAATCAACTTCTACAAGAACCGAGAAGCTTTCCTCAATCTTATCGGAGTAATCTTTTATGTAGGTGGTGATCTCCTTGAGGATACGCCTGACCTCTTCTTCCTCACTCTCTTTAAGTTCAGAAACCTGATTGTTGAGGTGAACTATAAACTGAGGTTCTATGTACGTGGTGTAACCTGAAGAGGAGGTGCCGTGAATTATACCGAATATGCTTCTGGCGTGGGCTGTCTTTACGGGAACAACGTACCTGCCGTTCCTGATCGTCACTATCCTGTCGCTGAAGATGGTATCGCTGTCGGGACGGTTGAAGAGGCTCTCAAGCCTCATATTTATTTCATTTTCCAAAGTCCTTATTTTTTTTCTTATCCGGTAAAGCTCGCCGCTTGCCGAATCCTTTACGAAACCCCTTCTGTCAATTGCAGAGTTGATAAGATTCTCAACGGGGGAAAAGTTATTAAGGTTTTTTACAAGCCTCCTGATCCTGTCAGAACGCTCTGAATACTGACCGAGCACTTTCCTTATTTCTTTAATGATTTCAAGAACCTTCAGGATACTGATAATATCTTCCACCGAGAGGACAAATCCCTCAACATCAGCACGCTGCAAAAGGTCCCTTATATCAGGAAAGTCCGGTATTACGATCTCACCTGGAATGCTGTCAAAAGCCTGATACAGATCTATTCTTTCCCTGACTTCCTCAGGATCCGATGAGGGCCTGAGGGAATCAATTTTCTCACAGGTTGGAACCGAGTGGGCAAAGGACCTGAGCTTATCCTTTATTATGTTGTAGCCGAGCTTCTCTAAATCCTTCTCTCTCATAGATTCAGAACGTCAAACATGCTGTAAAAACCCGGTTCTCTTCCTTTGATCCATAACGCAGCCTCTATCGCTCCCTTGGCAAATGTGTCCCGAGAAGTTGCCCTGTGGGTCAGCTCTAATCTTTCCCCAAAACCAAGGAAGTAAACGGTATGATCACCAACAACATCACCTCCCCTCACCGCAAAAACGCCGACCTCTTCTTCAGTTCTCTTTGCCTCACCTTCTCTCCCATAAACCTCTCTGGTGAACCCCCCAGCCTCCCTCAGGATCCCTGCAAGCCTAACAGCGGTACCGCTCGGCGCATCTTTTTTGAATCTGTGATGAATCTCTACCACCTCTGCATCAAAATTTTTCCCTGAAAGGATGCGCGCAACCGTTTCTGTGAGTTTGAAGAGAAGGTTAATACCAAGACTCATGTTAGGTGAAAAAAGCACAGGAGCGTTTTTCGAACACCCTTTAAGCTCTTCCAGTTCGGAGTCAGTCAAGCCCGTTGTCCCAACGACTGAGCCCTTTCCATCAAGGCTTGCAAGCTTAGTATGGGATACTGAAGCGGTGGGATTGCCCGAGAACTCTATAATGACATCACAAAGAGGGAGGACCTCCTCCAGCCTTGAGGTAAGGGGCTTGCCCTTAAAATCACCATCGCCGAGAGCATCACCCAGGTCTGTTGTATTCAAACAGTCTGGATGTTCCACACCCCCAACAACCTCTACGTCTTCCCTTTCCTTGGACAGTGCAATTATCCTCCTTCCCATCCTCCCCAGAGCTCCGCAAACAACTACCTTAACCATCAATCTTCGCCCTCACTGAAGAGCAACTTCTGAAAATCCTCAACTGCGTCATCTGCCTGCTCAGGGGGAACAATGGAAGGATAGATAACTACCCTTACACCCTCTTTGAATAAAAATTTTGCTATCTGTTCCTGGAGCTTTTCCATCTCTTCAGGGGTAACATCATCCCTCACACTCTCATCCGCTGATTTATCGGTAATGAAAAAACCAACAAGAGAAAAGGGAACCGCCTTGAATTGAGCTTCATCCATGACTCACCTCTGCCTGAACTTTTTAAGTAATAATATCATACAGATGGTCAAAAAACTGAAACTTAGGGTGATCCTATTCCTGATAAACCTTCTCTCATTTCCCCTCAGAGTTTACGCAAGGACTCTAAGATGGGAAAACACCGATGTTGTTGAGAGAAACCCCAACTCCATTTTTGCCATTCTTCACGGTCAGGCACTTATTATGGTTCTTTACGGAAGGGATAAAGGCGTTTACTCCCTTTCAAGCCTGTCGGAAGATGGACTGATAGCAGGGAAATTTCAGGAAATAATGGGATTTAAGGTTATATATGGCTCCTCCGAACTCGGAAGGAAAGAGAGGGGCGCAAGAAAAGCAACCATCAGGCTCTTGAGGGCTCTGAAGGAAGGTGAATCTGTGGGCATTACCGTTGACGGTCCAGTTGGTCCCGCCTTCAGCGTGCAAAAGGGCGTACTTTATCTTTCCCATAAAACCCAGAGACCCATCGTTCCTCTCGTTGCAAAGGTCAGCAGAGCCATTGTCTTCAAAAGCTGGGACAGGTTTACAATACCCCTTCCCTTCTCAAAAGTCACGATCCTTGAAGGAAGAAAATTCACAGTCAAAAGCCAGGACGATATTGACAAGCTCGGCCAGGAGGTTGAGAGGGAACTCAGGACTCTTTATGGTGAACCTTCTTTTTCCCCACAAGAGCATCCGCTACACGAGGAGCAAATGCAAAACTGAAGCTTCCAAGAATAGCAGAAAAGAAAATAAAGGGAATCGTGATCGCCCTAACTACAGGATCAAAGGAAGATATGATCACCGAGAATTCCCCCCTGGGTATGAAAGAAAGGGAAGTTCTCACGACGGACTTTCTCTTCATCCCGTAAAGGCGAGCGGCAATATAGGTTGAAGCAACCTTCAGAAGGATTCCCGCAACTGCCAGAACCACAAGGGGCAGAATGCTTCCGGGAAGGGATAGCTCACTCTCAAAGGCAAAGAAGAAGAAAAATACACCTATTGACAGTTCTTTAAAGGCAGAGAGGTGCCTCTCAACATTATGCATAACCCTCCCCTCTGGTACAAGAACACCTGCAAGGAAGGCGCCGAGGACCTCAGAGAGCCCTCCTATCCGGAAGGTGAAACCTATCAGCAGAATAAAACCAACAAGGAAGAAGATAAAGCCCTCATCCTCCGATGCTCTCTCAAGAAAGCCCCTTACCTTTGGCACAACAAACCTGTGAAGGAAGAGGAAAATAACAAGCACAATCAAAAGCTTTGCAATGCTGAT
Source organism: Aquificaceae bacterium (assembly GCA_027049085.1). GTDB lineage: Bacteria > Aquificota > Aquificia > Aquificales > Aquificaceae > Hydrogenivirga. Next base: position 6,560 of record JALTVH010000160.1, read on the forward strand.
CAGGAGAGCCGAGGGATCAACAGAACCGATCTGTTTGAGGGGCACCATTGCCGAGATAAGGAGGATGGAAAACAGATCTTCAAAGATAAGGATGCCGATGAGGAGCTCAGCCTCCGGAAGGGCGAGCCTCCTGAAGTCCATCAGGAGCTTGGCAACTATTGATGTGCTTGAAGGGTAGAAAGCTCCCGCGATCAGAAGGGAAGTTATAGTTGAAAACCCGAAGGCTTTAGCAAGAAAAAATACAGGGAAGAAATTGATGATGAGGTCAACGAGGGCTGGCTTCCAGATCCGGAAAACGTTCTTGAGCCTTTCAAGAGAATATTCAAGGCCGATGAAGAAAAATAGAAGGATGATCCCCGCTTCCTTAAATATTTGAAGGAGTTCCGTTCCTTCCTTCTCAATCCAGAACTGCGCCGTAAAGCCTATGATCAGAAAGGTGACGATGGGCGGGATGCTTATCTTCCTTAGAAAATAAGAAGCAAAGAACATTAGGATAAGGAGGAGATTAACCTTAAGGAAAATTAGTGAATGATCCATCCTCAGGTAGAGCAGTCCCCGCAGAACTCAAGGAACTTTTTTATGTGGTTCCTCGTTCCCACCACAACCACTGTGTCTCCTGACTTTATAACCGCCTCGTAAGGGTCCGGGCTGACTATCATCTCATCACCCCTTATTATCGCAACCACAGAAGCGCCTGTCTTTTTCCTGATCTGGGATTCTGCGATCTTCTTATTTACGATTGATGATCCATTCCCCACCTTGACCCATTCCATGACCATTTCCCTCATGAACATTTCCATTTTTTCGGGTGCAACTGGCTGGTAGGTGGTTCCTGCAAGGAGAAATCCAAGCTCCTTGGCTTCATCTTCAGATAGGGTAAATACACAGGAAGGTTCTTCCTCTTCCTCATCAAGGATGTAAAGCTCACGCTTGCCGGTATTATGAATTATAAGGGTCAGTATCCTTCCGTCCTCAAGGGTTAAAGAGTACTTTTTGCCAACCCCCGGAAGGTCTGCTTCCCTGAAAGCCATCTCACTCCACCCAGTAGTTTGGCGCTTCCTTGGTTATCTGAACGTCATGCACGTGGGATTCCCTGTATCCTGCCCAGGTGATCTTGACAAACCTTGCCTTTTCTCTCAGTTCATTGAGGTCCCTTGATCCGGTGTATCCCATTCCTGCCCTGAGCCCCCCTACAAGCTGGTAGATAACATCACTGAGCTTGCCCTTGTAAGGAACTCTTCCTTCAATGCCTTCAGGCACATACTTATCGGTGCCCTCCTGTGCGTATCTGTCCGAGGAATGCTTTGCCATCATAGCTCCGAGGGATCCCATTCCCCTGTAAACCTTGTAGGCTCTGCCCTGATAATAGATAGTCTCACCTGGCGCCTCTTCCGTTCCCGCAAGGAGATTCCCAAGCATAACAGCGCTTGCCCCTGCAGCAAGAGCCTTGACTATATCTCCCGAATACCTTATTCCGCCGTCAGCTATCACAGGAATACCCTGTTCTCTTGCCACCGAGTATGCTTCCATGATGGCTGTGATCTGGGGAACACCAACTCCCGCAACTATCCTCGTTGTGCAGATTGAACCGGGTCCCACACCCACCTTTACAGCATCTGCTCCTGCATCAATCAGAGCCCTCGTTCCCTCTGCGGTTGCAACATTGCCTGCCATAACTGAAACATGAGGGTAGGAAGCCTTTATCTTCTCAACAGTTTCAATAACTCTCTTAGAATGACCGTGAGCTGTGTCAACAACTACAAGATCAACACCAGCATCCACGAGGGCTGAAACTCTATCAAGGGTATCCTTCCCCGTTCCCACCGCTGCACCTACCCTCAGCCTTCCGAACTCATCCTTACAGGCGTTTGGATACTTTTTCTTTTTAACTATGTCCTTAATAGTGATGAGTCCCTTTATCCTGCCTTTCTCATCAACGATTGGTAGCTTCTCAACCTTGTATTTCTGAAGGATCTCTGTAGCTTCATCAAGGGTTATTCCCTCCCTTGCGGTGATGAGGTTCTCTCTGGTCATAAATAGCGAAACTTCCCTGTCGTAATCAGAAGGCTTGATAAACCTGAGGTCTCTGTTTGTGAGGATACCCACGAGATAGCCATCTTCATCTACAACGGGAACGCCCGAGATCTTATATCGCTCCATGATCTCAAGAGCTTCTCTCACACTCGCATCGGGCCTCACCGTTACAGGATTCAAAATCATCCCGCTCTCAGACTTCTTGACCTTCTCAACTTCTCTTGCCTGAACCTCTATGGGAATGTTCCTGTGAATGATGCCTATTCCGCCTTCCCTCGCCAGGGCAATAGCAAGCCTTGCTTCAGTTACCGTATCCATCGCCGCAGAGATGATCGGGATATTCAGCTTTATTCCAGGTGCTATAAATGTTGAGACATCAACTTCCGAGGGAAGAACCTCCGAATATCCGGGAAGGAGGAGAAGGTCATCAAAGGTTAGACCTTCCTTAAGGATCTTATCAACCTCTACCATATATATATTATAGCGGTCTTTAGTTGTACCTATAACTCACGGGAATCAAGTATAAAGGTCACAGGTCCCCAGTTAATTATGTGCACCTCCATCATCGCTCCAAACACACCCCTCTCAACTTTGATACCATGACCCTCAAGGAGTTCGCAAAATCTTTCATAAAGTTCCTTTGCCTTGGCAGGTTCCTCAGCCTGTTCAAAGCTCGGTCTCCTTCCTTTCTTGAGGTTTGCACAGAGTGTAAACTGCGACACCACAAGAGCTGACCCTCCTACCTCCTTAAGGGAAAATTGAAACTTTCCTTTCTCATCCTCAAAGATCCTAAGGTTCACGATCTTTTCGGTGAGTTTTTTCGCGTCATCCTGAGCATCACCCCTAACCACCCCAAGGAGGACATTTATCCCTCGCCCTATACTTCCGACTGTTTTTCCACCGACTTTTACCTCCGATCGGGAAACCCTCTGAACTACAGCGATCACGAAAATTTATTTTATCCGCCTTATTATGAGAGTTCCCTTATCATCACCAGAAACGAGGTAATTTCCATCATGGGAAAACTTGAGGGCAAGAACTCGTCCCTTGTGACCAGAAAATATCCCCACGGGCGTCCATCCCTTGGTACTCCAGAGCTTAACCTTTCCGTCAAAACCACCTGTCGCTATTAGGGTGCCATCTGGCGAGTAGTCAATGGCAAAAACGGCCCCGTTGTGGGCTTTGAATCTATGAAGCTTCTTACCATTCCTAACCCACCAGACGATAACCGTCTGATCATTGCTCCCCGATACAAGAATGCTCCCCTTTGGTGAGAAGGCAACGGAGTAAACAAAATCCTTATGCCCCTTTAAAACCTTTGTGGGTCCGTTGAGGTCCCATATCCTTATAGTGTAGTCCCTGCTTGCAGAGGCAAAAACCTCTTTCCTCGGTGAAAAACTGATGTCGTAAATCCAGCCCGAATGACCGCTCAGCTTCTTTATTTCTCGCCAGGAGGTTGCGTCCCAGACCCTGATTTCCCAGAGGTCATCGCCACTTGCCAGGTACTTGCCGAACCTTGAAAAGGAGAGGGCTCTAACGTATTCCTGATGAGCTCTGAGCTCGGTAACCTTCTTCCCGATGGGCAATCTCCAGATCTTGATTACCCTGTCATCACCGGATGAGGCGATGTAGCCTCGCCTGTTTATCGCAACAGCCAGAACCTTTCCACTATGGCTTTTTATAGACAGGATCTTCTTGCCCTTCTTGATGTTCCATACATTTATATAGCCGTCATCACCGCCCGTTACAACGATGTTTCCATAGATGTCAATAGACCTGATCGCACCCCTGTGGGCTTTAGTAATGGTCTGGCTCAGAACCAGAGAAATACCAAGCAATAAAAGTATCAGGGTCCTGCCCATCTCATCACCCCCTTCACCTAAGTACCTATTTCGGTTATTTGGAACTTTTATTTTAAACACCTTTAAAATAAGAAAACTATGCAGGTGAAGGAAAAGATTAGGGTTGAGATAGATGGCAACGAAGTAATTGTTGAGAGAGGTACACCCCTCTCTGAGGTCTTTAAGAAAGCTGGGATTGGAGATGCCCTGGGAGCGGTTGCGGGAGAAAGGATCATAGATCTTCAGACACCCCTCTCAGAAAGCATAAAGATCAAACCAGTGAGGAGAGGGGATCCTGAATCCCTTCATATTCTCAGGCACTCCCTTGCCCACATAATGGCTCAGGCATTGAAGGAGCTATACGGTGTTGATAAGGTTCACCTTGGCATCGGTCCAACAACCGAGGACGGCTTTTACTACGACGTGGAAGTTGAGAACCACAGAATTACCGAGGAAGACCTTCCAAAAATAGAGGAGAAGATGAAGGAAATAATCCAGAGGGACTATCCGATCCTCAGAAAAGAACTCAGCAGGGAGGAGGCAATAAAGCTCTTCAAAGATCTTAAGGAGAGATACAAAATAGATATCATCGAGAGGATACCGCCGGAGGACACCATCTCTGTTTACCAGCAGGGTGATTTTATAGACCTGTGCAGGGGTCCTCACCTGCCCTCAACGGGAAAGGCAGGTGCCTTCAAGCTCACCTCAATCGCGGGTGCCTACTGGATGGGGAGGTCAGACCAGCCACAGCTCACAAGGATATACGGACTTGCCTACTGGAACGACAAGGATCTGAGAAAACGTCTCCAGTTTTACGAAGAGGTCAAGAAGAGAGACCACAGGAAACTGGGAAGGGATCTTGAATTCTTCCTTATAGATGATAATGTCGGTGCAGGTTTGGTTCTATGGCTCCCCAGAGGATCAACATACAGGATGATCCTTGAAAATTATCTCAGGGAAGAGCACATCAAAAGAGGATACCAGTTTGTTTACACACCCCACGTTGGGAGATCCAAACTCTGGGAGATCAGCGGACATCTTGAGTACTACAAAGAAAACATGTTCCCTGAGATGGAGATGGAGGGGGAAAGTTATTTCGTAAAACCAATGAACTGTCCCTTCCACATCTCAATTTACAAGAGCAGGGTAAGGAGCTACAAAGAACTGCCTTTCAAGATCGCGGAGCTTGGGACCGTATACAGGTACGAGATGTCAGGTGTCCTTCATGGGCTCTTGAGAGTAAGGGGCTTCACCCAGGACGATGCTCACATCATCTGCACCCCCGATCAGGTAGATGAGGTCATCAAGGATACCCTTGACCTTGCCCTCAGCATACTTAAGGATTTTGGTTTTGAGGACTTCAAGATCTATGTATCTACCAGACCCCCCTACGCAATAGGGTCCGACGAGCAGTGGGAGGTTTCGGAAAAGGCTCTGATGAAGGCTGTAGAAGAACTTGGCTACACCTGCGAAGTGGATGAAGGAGGAGGTGCCTTCTACGGTCCAAAAATTGACGTCAAGATCACCGACGCTCTTGGCAGGCTCTGGCAGTGCTCAACTATTCAGTTTGACTTCAACCTCCCGGAAAGATTTGATATGACCTACGTTGGTCCCGACAACCAGAAACACAGACCCTACATGATCCACAGGGCGCTCCTTGGCTCAATAGAACGTTTCACGGGCGTGCTCCTTGAACACCACTCAGGACTGCTTCCCCTCTGGCTCTCACCAACACAGGCTGTAATTATCCCAATAGCAGACAGGCACATAGAGTATGCACAAAAGGTCCTGGAAACCCTACAGAAAGAATCCATAAGGGTAGAGATAGATGACAGGGATGAGAGGATGAACGCCAAAATAAGGGACGCCGAACTCCGGAAGATACCCTACATCCTCGTGGTCGGCGACAGGGAGGCACAAAAAGGAACCGTGGCGGTAAGGTCAAAGTTAGAGGGAAACCTCGGGGAAATGGAAGTTCAGAAACTTTTAGAAAGATTAGTTGAGAGGGTAAGAAAGAGAAGATAGGGTGAGGGATCAGCATTACTTCACATGGGTTGAGCACTATCTGATCAGGCCTCTCTGTCCCGTTGGTAAACCACTCTTCAGAATCCTGATGGGAATTAAAGCGGTAGGCACAGAGAAGATTCCGGAAGGCGCCTGCATAGTAGCGTCAAACCACAGGTCACATCTTGATCCACCCGTTCTCAACTCTGTTTTTCCAGAACCTCTAATTTTTCTTGCAAAAGAGGAACTATTCAGGCCTCCCCTTGGCTGGATTCTGAGACACATGCGTGCAATTCCAGTGAGGAGACGAGGTGACGTTGAGGTACTGAATACATCCCTTGAGCTTCTTAGAAGAAACCTGAAGGTTGCGATCTTTCCTGAGGGTACAAGGGCAAAGCCGGGGGAGTTTTTAAAGCCTAAGCCGGGCGTTGGCCTGCTTGCGGTTAAAAGCGGTGTGCCTGTGCTCCCTGTTCTCATTGAAGGCACAGACCGCTCAATGCCGAGGGGCTCAAAGTGCCCGAAGGTCTTTGGAAGTATAACAGTCACGATAGGAGATCCTTTCACAGCACAGGGCTTTGAAGACAGCCCAAGAGGATACAAAGAGGCTGCAAAGGAAATAATGAGGAAAATTCAGACACTTTCGGAGGAATCCTCCTCATCCTTCAGAAGCTTGTAAACTATTGCATCAGTAAGGGCTATCCAGGAAGCCTCAATAACGTTCTCGGAAACCCCTATGGTTCCCCATTTCCTCTTGCTGTCACCGGACTCAATTAGAACCCTCACCTTTGCAGAGGTCCCTGCAGACTCGTTTATGATCCTTACCTTATAGTCTATCAACTGCATGTCACGGAGATTGGGGTAAAACTCCTCAAGGGCTTTCCTGAGTGCCCTGTCTAAGGCACTAACCGGTCCGTTCCCGAGGGAGGCGGTGTGCTCATCTACCCCTTCCACCGACAGCCTCACAGTTGCTTCGGAAGTGGGTATGCGGTCCTTCTTTCTCTTGGCTATGAGAACTCTGTAGGCTGTAAAGTCAAAGTAGTCTCTTACAAGTCTAAAGTGCCTCCTGCATAGGAGCTCAAGGGATGCATCCGCTGCCTCAAAGTGGTAGCCCTCTTTCTCAAGATCCTTGATCTTCTCAATGAGCTTCAGAAGCTCCGGAGACCTCTCATCAACCTCAATACCGAATTCCCTCAGTTTGTGGATCAGGTTACTCCGTCCAGCAAGGTCAGAAACGGTGATCTTTCTTCTGTTCCCAACAAGCTCCGGATCGACATGCTCATAGGTCTCCTTTCTTTTCAGAACCGCCGAGGCATGAACACCGCCCTTGTGGGCAAAGGCACTGTCACCAACATAGGGCATGTTTCTCGGGAGGGGCATATTGGAAAGCTCGGCAACAAAGTGAGCAAGCTCTGTTAGCTTCTGGAGACTTTCCTGCGGGACAGCACTAAAGCCCATCTTCAGCTGGAGGTTTGGGATTATGGAACAGAGGTTAGCATTTCCCGTCCTCTCACCTATCCCGTTGATGGTGCCGTGAACCTGCCTTGCACCTGCCAGAACAGCCATTATTGAGTTTGCAACTGCAGTTTCGGAATCGTTGTGGGTATGGATTCCAACCTTTGCAGTGGGAAACCTCTTAACTACTTCCTTTGTTATCTCATAAACCCGGTTTGGAAGTGTTCCGCCATTTGTGTCACAGAGAACCACCCAGTCTGCTCCTGCGTTGAGGGCCGTCTCAACAACAGCAAGGGCGTATTCCCTGTTGGCTTTAAAGCCGTCAAAGAAGTGTTCCGCATCAAAGATAACCTCATCAACATACTTCTTGAGGTAGGTCACAGTGTCGCCGATCATCTCCAGGTTCTCATCAAGGGAGGTTCCGAGAGCCTCTGTAACGTGCATATCCCAGCTTTTCCCAAAGATAGTGACAGTGGGTGTTTCCGCTTTTATGAGTGATTCAACTTGCGGGTCTTCCTTGGCTTTTTTACCAGCCTTTCTTGTTGATCCAAAGGCTGTAATTCTGGAATGCATGAGCTTGAGTTTTCTGATCTTCTTAAAAAAGAGGTTGTCCTTTGGATTTGCATAGGGCCACCCGCCCTCTATGTAGTCAATTCCAAATTCATCAAGCTTCTGGGCGATCCTCAGCTTGTCCTCAAGGGAAAAATTCACACCCTCAGCCTGAGAACCGTCTCTCAGGGTTGTGTCGTATATGTAAACCTTTTCCATATCTGCTAAATACTATTAAGTTATTTTCTATCTCATTTCTGACAACAATCTGAGACTCTCAAGAATAAAAAACATCTCATCAGGATTGTGGTAGCTCAAATTTAACTCCAAACCGGAGAGCTCTCTCAGAGCCTCTTGAGCTTTTCCCAGATTAATGAAGGCGAGAGCCCTGATTCCCCTTACAGTCCAGGACACGTTATCTTTATCACTGCCCAGAAGCTCAAGGACAAAGTCCCTGTGCTCTTTGCCCTGCCCAGGAATATAGCTGAGGGCGAGGGCAAGCATAGCTCTGTCTCTCTGAAAGTTTTCAAGGCCCAGCTTCCGTGACTCCACGTCAAAGTATCTATATAGCTTTCCGTTCCTGTACATTCGGCTCTTTATAAAGGAAAGACATCTCCCGATCCTCTTGACCATGAGGGCTTCCCCGGTTTCCATGTAAAGCTCATAGATTGACCAGAGGGCAAGGGCATTGTACTCCACAATTACAGCAGTGTCCGGGGGCGGATGTTTCATTGAGATCCTTTTTGATGGTGGTGCATTGTAGTAAGAGGGATCAGACCTCTGGGCGTTTAGGTAACACCCGCTCTCTCGGTCAAGGAGATGCCTTTCGAGATACCGGAAGGTTCCAAGAGCCTTTTCGTAAAAATCCTTCTCTCCGGTTTTTCTATAGGCAGTCAGGAGGGCAAGGATCATACCGCCGTTGACCTGAAGGGATTTGGAGGTCTCAAAGTAAAAGTCATAGGAACGGGTTCTATCAAAGAAGTTAAAAAAGCCTCCGTCAAAACTGTCGTAAAGGTACTCTATGTCCTTCCTCAGAGAAAGTAAGGCCTCCTTGATTAGAAGGCCTCTGTTGATGAGATACATGTACGTGAGGGGCGTAGGCCATTTAAAGACAATTCCCTCTCCAGTCGGTGAGGAAAAACCGCCCATAGTCGGATCAAAGCGGTCTCTCAGGTCTTCAATAAACAGCTTTTCTATCCTGTAGTATTCTTTTTCTGGGTCCTTTCCAATCCTTATTCCCCGCTCACTTTCCTCTGACTGAGGTCGTCCCTCAAGGGCTACCTTCAGAACCTCTACGAGGTCATCGGCCTGGAGTGTTCCGTGAAACCTCAGGACAGGCCTTCCCCTGAAGTCGGTAACAACGGTAAAGGGTGTGCCTCTCCCCCCATATTTCAGGAAATCCTTTCTGTCCCTGTCC
>JALTVH010000161.1 GCA_027049085.1 Aquificaceae bacterium
GATCTTTGAGGTACTGAAAGCAAGGGGGATTAGAACCTTCTGGAATTCCGCCGAAGAATACAGAAAGATTTTTTATGAAGAGCTAATTCCTCCAACAAGGGACCACTTTCCCTCAATGCTCCACGACATCAAAAAAGGAAAAACGGAAATAGATTCCCTCAACGGTGCCGTCTGCAAACTTGGTTGGGAAGCCGGTGTTGATACGCCCTATAACAGAGCTATCACGGAGATCGTTAAGGCAAGGGAGTCACTCTCCAAGGACTGCTGAAGGTTCTGGAACCGTGGCTGAACCCATGGTGCATCTTCCGTTGTACATAGCACCTTCTTCAATAACAAAGACGTCAACTCTTACGTCGCCGTTGAGCGAAGCACCGTTTTTGAGCTCAATTCTCCTGGCATCTATGTTGCCCGACACCGTTCCAAAGATAAGGATCTCTGTACAGTTAATGTCTCCTTCAACACTCCCGTTCTCACCTATTATGAGCATTCCGTCGCTCCTTACGTTTCCCCTAACCTTTCCGTCTATTCTTGTGGCTGTTGACAGGTTAAGATTACCTTCAAAAACACATCCCTCTCCGATAAGGGTGTTGACATCTTGTGGCTGTTGTTCGTGAGAAATAAATTCTCTCTTGTTTGAACCAAACATCTCACCACCTCACATACATGTATTTTAGGGGGTTTTCTTTCTTTGAGTACCTCCAGACCTCATAATGAACGTGGGGACCGGTGGATTTGCCCGTTGACCCGACGTAACCGATTATATCGCCTGACTTGACCCATCTTCCAGCCCTTACCTTGATCTTGGACATGTGGCCGTATAAGGTTCGGAAACCGTAGGCGTGCTTTATGATAACAGTTTTTCCAAAACCAGCTTTCCACCCGGCATAGATAACCTTTCCTTCTGCTGTGGCCCTGACTGGTGTGCCCCAGGGAGCCTTTAGATCAACGCCGTCATGGAATTCGGGACGCCTCGTAAAGGGATCGAGCCTGTAACCGAACCGTGAGGTTAGCCTTCCCCATACGGGAGGTCCGAGGGGAATCCTTGCAAGATACTTGTGAGCCTTATCTGCCTCTTTATGGAGGAAGGACACGTAATCAACGTCAAAGATATCAACCCTGGTCTTTCCACCTCCGACTCCTGAGGGGACCCTTCTAATTCCCTTCTTCCGCAGAAACTTATCAATGGTTACTAGTTTTGCCTCAAGCTCCTCAACCTTATCCTTGAACTGTTGAAGGTGTGAAGTCCGCTTCTTTTCCCTTGCCAGGGCAACCTGGAGTTCTTCGTTCTTTGACTTTAGCTTAGCAAGCTCGTAACGCAGAGATATATTCTGTTTGAAGGAGACCAGCGAAAAGAGGAAGAGTCCCGATAGCGCTGTTGCTGTTCCCAGTAGTCCTGCCTTCAGGACCTTTTTGTTGATCCTGAGGCTTCTTGCCTTCTTCCCCCCATAAGTTACGATGATGATGTTTATGTACTTGTCCATCATAGTAGCTCCTATTCTACACTAAGGACGCTCAAGAATGCTTCTTGCGGTAAGGAAACGTTTCCGAACATCTTCATCCTCTTTTTGCCTTCCTTCTGCTTCTCAAGGAGCTTTTTCTTACGCGTTACGTCTCCACCGTAACATTTGGCGGTTACATTTGCCCTGAGGGGTTTGATCCTTTCAGATGCGATCACCTTTCCACCTATCGCAACCTGTATGTGAACCTCAAATAGCTGTCTGGGAATTGTTTCTTTTAATTTCTGAGCTATTGTTCTTGCCCTCCTGTAGGCTTTGTCCTTGTGAACGATAAAAGAAAGAGCATCAACAGGTTTTTTATTGATAAGCACGTGAAGTTTAACAAGGTCTGAAGGTTTATATCCTGTGAACTCATAATCGTAAGAAGCATAGCCTCTTGATAGGGTCTTAACCTTGTCGTGGAAATCAAGGATAACCTCTGATAGGGGGAGTTCGTACTCAAGCATTGCAGTGCGGGGGTCAAGGTAGGAAAACTTTTTCTGTTCGCCCCTCTTCTCCTGGCATAGGCTCATCAGAGATCCAACGTAATCCTTTGGACTGATCATAGTTGCGAGGACGTACGGTTCCTGGATTTCCGCCACTGTGCCCATATTGTCAGGAAATTCCGAGGGATTTCTCACCTCTATTACCTCACCCCTGCCTTTAAGAACAACCCTATATATTACATTCGGCGCAGTGGTAATAATCTTTACACCAAATTCCCTCTCAAGCCTCTCCTGAACAATTTCCATGTGAAGGAGACCAAGGAAACCGACTCGGAATCCCATTCCCAGAGCTGGAGAGCTTTCTGGCTCGTAGGTAATGGCTGAGTCATTAATGGCGTACTTCTCCAAGGCATCTCTGAGTTCCTCGTAGGTGGTCTCTTCCGTAGGGTAAAGACCAGCGTAGACCATGGGCTTGGCGGGCCTGAAGCCTGGGACAGGTTCCCTGACAGGGTTTTTTGCATCGGTGATAGTGTCGCCGATCCTTATGTCTCTAACATCTTTTATAGATGCAGATATGTAGCCAACATCACCTGCACTGAGTGTTTCAAACTTTTCCATCAGTGGCGTCTGGGCACCAACCTCCGTGACATCGTACTCTCTTCCAGTTGAAAAGAGTCTTATCCTTGTCCCAGGCCTTACCTCACCGTCAAAGATCCTCACAAAGGCAACCGCACCTCTGTAGGGGTCGTAATAGGAATCAAAGATGAGAGCTTTCAGGGATTTGCTTGCAACTCCCTCTGGAGGTGGGATCCTTTCAACTATCGCTTCAAGTATTTCTTCTATGCCCATCCCTTCCTTTGCGGAAGCGAGAATTATCTCATCCCTTTCAAGCCCAAGGACTTCCTCTATTTGATCTCTAACCCTTTCAACGTCCGCTGAAGGCAGGTCAATTTTATTGATAACAGGTATTATCACAAGGTCCTGTTCAACCGCCTTCCAGAAGTTGGCAACAGTTTGAGCCTCAATGCCCTGGGTTGCATCCACAAGGAGGAGAGCTCCTTCACAGGCGGCGAGGGCTCTTGAGACTTCATAAGAGAAGTCAACGTGTCCGGGAGTATCTATCAGATGGAGTTTATAGGTGTTTCCATCCTTTGCCCTGTAGAGCATTCTAACTGCCTGCATCTTGATGGTGATGCCTCGTTCTCTCTCAATGTCAAGGGTGTCAAGGAGCTGGTCTTTCCTTTCTCTTTCTGTAATCGCACCTGTAAACTCAAGGAGGCGGTCTGCAAGGGTTGACTTGCCGTGGTCAACGTGGGCGATTATTGAGAAGTTTCTGATATTACTGAGGGACATTGTATTAAAGATAATACACTTTCCTCTACCCGGGACTTGCCTTCCAGCTAACTGGAAGGTTTATATTCTTTTCCATGAGTAATCTCCGGAAGGACATTATGAGCGTTCTTGCGCTATTCACGTCAACAGGTACGCTGATCTGCTGTGCTCTGCCTGCAGCGATAGCTGCTGTTGCAGGTGGTGCTGCGGTGGCATCCCTTGTGTCTGCCTTCCCTTTTCTGATTACTCTCTCTCGCTACAAGCTATATATCTTTATTGTTGCAGGAATTCTTCTGCTTGTGGCCGGATACCTCATTTACAGACCTT
>JALTVH010000162.1 GCA_027049085.1 Aquificaceae bacterium
GCTGTGCTGCAGGATATACCTTTGCAGAGGTACCAACCACAAGGAAGGCATCCGCCTGCGCGGAAACTTCCATTGCCTTCTCAATAGCATCCAAGGGGAGTGATTCGCCAAACCAGACCACACCAGGGCGCATGAGAGATCCGCAACTTTCGCAGAGAGGGGGAACCATTTTCAGAGGTGCATCCATATTGATTACCTCCTTACTGCAGGAGGTGCATCTCAGCTTCCAGATACTCCCGTGCAGTTCGATGACCTTTTTGGAACCCGCCCTCTGATGCAGACCGTCAACGTTCTGAGTTATCAGCCAGAAGTCCTCAAACTTACCCTCCATCTCAGCAATGATCCTGTGGCCATCGTTGGGCTGCGCTCTGGCTATAAGCTCTCTCCGCCAGTCATACCACTTCCACACAAGCTCGGGATCTCTTTCAAAAGCCTCGGGAGTCGCGAGCTCTTCTGGCCTGAACTTATTCCACAGGCCGTCTTTACCCCTGAAGGTCGGTATCCCGCTTTCCGCCGAAATGCCCGCACCAGTCAGGATAACAACTCTCATACTTTCCTATTTTATGAAGTTGACACAACTTTATAAACACTGTAGATTGAAGGAAATGCCATTAAAGGAGTTTTAGTATGGACCAGACCGTTGAAAAGAACACCGTTGTGTCCTTCCACTATGTCCTTAAGGACACCGAATCAGGAGACATTATTGAATCCAGCAGGGACGCAGGGCAGCCTGTAGTCTTCATGGTAGGTGCGGGGGAGATCATTCCCGGGCTTGAGACGAGAATGATCGGCATGAAGAGCGGTGAGACCAGAACCATTGAGGTTCCGCCCGAAGAGGCTTACGGTACCCGCAATCCCGATCTCATCCAGAAGGCACCGAGGGAATACTTCCAGAACGTTCCCCTTGAAGTTGGACTCCCCCTTCAGGCTCAAACACCTGAGGGCAGAACTATCAGCATGGTCGTAGTTGATTTTGACGACGAAACAGTTACCGTTGATCTCAACCATCCCCTTGCAGGAAGAACACTGACCTTTGAGGTTGAGGTACTGAGTATCAGGGAGGCAACACCTGACGAAATACTCCACAGGCACGCCCACGGACCGGGCTCACCTCACTGAGATCTCTTTCGCGCAAGATTGAATATGTAAAGGACGGAAAAAACAAAGAGCAGTGTGATCACAATAACACCTGCGGGCGGGAACCCTGTTGTCTGAGCCACGGTGTAACCTGTGGTCACCGAAACTAAAGAAATCACGCCCGAGGCAAGGGTTGCAGGAACCATTCCCCTGAAGACAAGCAGAGCACTCATTGCAGGGATGACAAACAGGGAAGAGGCCAGGAGGATACCTACGGTTCGTATTGCAAGGACCACAAGCAGGGAGGTCATGGTGACAAGGAGAGAGCCAAGGAGACTGGTATTGACACCGTAAACCCTGCTGATCTCCTCCGAAAATCCAAATAGTGTGAACTGCCGCCTGAAGTAAAAAAGGAATAGAACGGTCAGGAAAAAGGCAAGCAGTGAAAGAAAAAGGAATAAGGGAGAGATTTCCTGAAGCTCTCCCATAACCGCATGGTGAAGTTCTTCCGCCCCGCTTTCCGAGAAACCAAATAGAACAACGCCGAGGGCAACGCCGGAGGTAAAGAAGATGGCAGTTATTATGTCACCAGAAACTCTGCTGCGCCTGGAGATAAAGTATATGAGATTTCCCATAGTCACCGTGTACAGGACAGAAACAACAAGTGGATCAGAACCAGTAACCGAAGCTATGGCAACTGCACCGAGAAGGGCATGGGCAAGGCCCGCACTGAGGAGACCGAGGTTCCTCAGTATAAGCGGTACACCCAGAAGAGAAGAGCTTAAACTGACAGCAAGGAGAGTCAGGAAAGCAGTTTCCTTCATTTGCCCGCCACTCCCATACCAAAAACCTTGGGAATGACCTCGCCTGCCTTGGAAGGTGAACCCTCAAAAACAACCATTTTAGAGAGAACAAGGACCCTGTCAGCGTTGGTCAGGACAAAGTTAATGTCGTGAGAAACCAGTATAACGGCGGTTCCCCGCCGTGAAAGGTCCCTGAGGAGGTTAAGAACGTGCTTGCGGAAGTGAACGTCCAGCTCTGCGGTTGGCTCATCAAGGAGGAGGACCTTGGGTGAAACGGAAAGAGCCATGGCAAGGAGAGAAATCTTTTTTTGACCTCCAGAGAGATCCACAAATCGCCTGTTCCAGATCTCATGGAGATGAAGCTGGGCAAGAACCTCATGGGCAGACCTTCCTCCAACTGCTGTCACAAGGTCTTTAACCGTTGCAGGGCAGTATGGTTCAACGGAAAGGTTCTGGGGAACGTAACCTGCCTTTCCCCTCAGAAAGGCAATACCTCTATCGGGCTTGACCAGTCCAAGGAGAACCTTAAGAAGGGTTGTTTTCCCCCCTCCGTTGGGACCAATTATTCCATAGAATTCCCCCTCATCAACTGAAAGACTGACATTCTCTAAAACAGCGCCTCTTTGAGGGTAAGAATGGGTTACGTTATCTGCGACGACGACCTTTCCCATCAATTAAAATACCTTTAAATTTTACTTCATGAGGGAAGCCCTAACCCTCCTCTTCCTGATAACTGCTTACAACCTGATCCTCTGGATAATAACCCACTACGATATCGCACCTATACCCCTCTTCCCCACCGACATGTACCAGATAGTTCTCGTTCTCTCCTACAACTCCGTCCTTTACCTGAGCTGGCTCTTCGGTGAGCGCTACCGCACCGTCCAGTGGATGGGCTACCTCTTCTTTTTCCAGATCATTGCCCTTAGCCTTTATTTCTCAGACCTTGAGATAATAGTCAGGAACCTCCCTCCCGTTCTCCTGACCTTTGCCTTAGTGGTGCTCTTTGAATCGCCCACAGAGAAGGAAATAAGGCAGATAGAAGAAGAAAGGGAAAACCTTCTCGTTGAACTTGACAGGATAAGAAAGGAAAGGGAATCGGTTGAGATCAGGCTCCGTCAGCTTGAATCCGAACTCAAAGAGCTCAGACACAGAGAAGACGACAGCCTCTCTGAGAAGGTTGAGAGCCTTCAGAAAGAAATAAAGGAGCTAAGGGAAAAGGAAAGGACCCTCGTGGAAGCAAACAGGAGACTCTTTCAGCTCCTTGACATGCTACGGACCGAGAGCCACTCAACCGCAGGGGGCAAAGATGAGATCCAGAACCTCAGGAAGGAGAGGAAGAAACTTATTAAAGAACTAATTCAGCTACAGGAACTCACAGACCTTTACGCTGAAGAAAACCAGAGCCTCAAAGCCAAGGTAAAGGAGCTCAGTGATAAGCTGGAAGGACTCACAAGAGAAAAGGAAAGCCTGAGGCTTGAGCTTGAAAACCTCAAGAGCAAGAAGAAGAGGGAAGAACAGGCCTACCTTGAGATCCTTTCCCTGATTCCAGGTGTTGAGTTCCATGAGAGGGCGGTAGAAGAGTTCATGAGGCTTGAGGAGAAAAAGAAACGATCTTCCCTCAGGGAGCTGATGGTTTTCAGCCAGAGAAAAGATAACAAAAAGCTTGAGTCAATAACCACCCTTTCAGGTGTTTACAGGCTGAGGTTCTCGGGGG
>JALTVH010000163.1 GCA_027049085.1 Aquificaceae bacterium
CCTTTATCTGCCAGCCATCTGACTATAACCGATGTGTCAAGACCGCCCGAGTAAGCCAGAACAACCCTCTTTGCCATGTCGCTATTATAACCCAGTCCCTAAGGCCTCAGGACCTCACAAAGCTTAATTTCAAGAGCTTTCTGGCAAGTTCCGGGTTCTTAGAAAGTATCCTTCCTGCAAGATTCCTTGCCTCCGAAGAGGCGCCCTTGGGAAGATCGATCCCTGCGAGCTTGCTGAGTTCCTCCAAACCTTTAATAAACTTGTAACGCGCAATGATGCTGGCACAGCTTACCTCCACAAATCTCTCTCCCTTTGTTTCGAACCTGACTCCTTTGAAGTTCTGAAAGGGATTCCTCCCGGAGTAAGCGTCTATTACAATTGAAGCATCAGGGTAAACTTTAAGAACCTCACCGATAAGCTTTCTGTAGGCGGTGTCCATGATCCTGTTAATGTTTTGATTCTTCTCGTAGAGCTCGTTAAACCTCTCGGGATTGAGAACGATGCTCCTGGCAAAGAGGTGTTCTTTGAGCCTCTGATACATGGTCGTAACCTCTTCATCCCTGAGCCTCTTGGAATCTCTTGGTGCGATAGAAAGGGCCTCAAGGAAATTGGAGGGCTCTATTACACAGCAGGAAAGAACAAGAGGCCCAAAGAGGTCCCCCTTTCCAGCTTCGTCGCATCCGCATAGAGGCTTTGCAGGAATTTTTAAAGATCTAAGAACGATCCTAAAAAAATCCTCTGCTCTTGTGCCCTGAAGCAATAAGATTCCCGATGAGTACATGTTAGCGTATATTCCTTCTCCCTCAAGGCTCCACAAGGTGTTAGAAACCTTTCTCTCACTCATCCCTTGAGCTTTAAGGGAATCTCTGACAACCTCGATCTGATCCTCAGGCACCCTGATCGTGACGTTCTTCTTCGGCATACTTCTATCAAAAGTATAGGTGAAAGGAACCAATTATCCTCTGCCAGTCTTGTCTGGCAAAACCAGAGGATTCAGCCTCAATCCTTAAAGAGTAATTCCTGAAGGGATGCAAAGAAATACCGGTTTTTGCGGAAAGATAAGTTCCCTTGTCCTTTCCAGCAGCAAACCCACCGTAAAAGAGGGAAGCCAGAAGTGAAAACACCTTCCCCTGATACAGTAGCACGCCTTTCAAGCCTCCACCTCCGCTGAAAGATTCGGTTGAATATGTCCTTGCCCTTGCCTCTGCCAGAATTGAAAAACCAGCTCCCCCCAGGGAAACAGTGTAGCCACCCCCCGATCTCAAAGACAGAAAACCCCCTTCCCCTCCCCTTTTCAATGGTCCCCGCTCAAAGCCAAAGTTTACAAACCATGAGATTGGCCTGTAAAAGGTTTTAACTGGTTCAAGAGACACTATGCGTATAAGGGTCCACTTTGAAAGGAGAAGGGATCCCTCCGGGACCAGATATTCAAGGTCAACCTGAGAAAACCTTATTTCTGATCCCTTCCGGAAGCCATCAGGTCTATCAAGGAGGTCATGGTAAACAGGCCTGTAAGAAAGGGTATAGATCCCGGAGCTCCCCCCGCCAACCTTCTTTGCGCCAGCGCCTATGGATAGCCTCTGGGATCCATGGGAAAGATGGGGCGGGGTGGTTTTCTTAACCTTAATCTTCCGCTCTGACCTTGCCCTCGCCCTCATCCTCAGAGACTCAAGATAGAGCTTTCTGTAACTCTCAAGGTCAAGGGATCCCCTGTAATAGAGGAACCGGACGTAACTGCCTGCCGTCTCATAGTAGAGAGCCTTCCCTCTGAGACTCAGGGAACCTTTCCCCCTTGCCCATTTTTTGATTTCCGAGATCTCCTCCTTGCTGAGATACTCCGAAAAGGTTTCAAGCTCTTTCAAAAGAGATGGTGTGAATCTCACTCTTCTGACAAAACCCCTCCTTCGCAGTAGCCTGATTGTGTCAACAGGGATGGTCCAGGTAGTCTCCATTAAGAGGTTAGAATCAGGATAGAGGATCCTCAGAAGGTAAAAGACCTCAGAGGAGCAGTTTTTGGTAAAAAAATAGTAGTTGCTGTATACTCCTCTCAGCTCAAAGAGGTGAAGCTTCAGGAGGTGAAGCCTCTTCGGGTCAGCAATAAGCTCGTACTCCCATAGGTCTCTCCCCTCTATGCCCGAATACTCCCTTATCTTTTCATAAAAGGGGGCAACCGAGTAAAAGCCCCTGTAACCACCGGTAAGGCCCTTTATTGCGTAAGTGATTCCAGGATCTCTCTCAACCTTTGCAGAGTAATTGGCTATAAAGGAATAGAGGCTCCTCTCCTCCTCATATATCCTCAAGAAGGTATGGCCAAACATTGAAGCAGGGCTGTTTATGTGGGCATCTGCAAAGACTATGCTTATGCTGTCTCCCCTGAAAGCATTGAGGAATTTTTGAAGCTCATCGCATTGTCTTTGGGGGAAATAGATTCCAAGAATTTCCCTCACATAATAAGCCCTTGCGGGAAACCTGCACTGAAGGTCTGGGTTTTTCTTTAACCTCCTTATGAATTCTTGCAGTTCCTGATCGGGATCCCACCGTCCCTCTTGGTGAAGGAAGAAGGAAGGGTCTTCTATTCTGCTCTCCCAGTCAATATAGTGTAGGAGAGCCTTCCAAAGGTTATCACCCCCGCCTTCGGCGGGGGTCATTATAAGGATTAAAAAATAAAGTCTGAGCCAGGTTCTCAGAGTGTTGATATAACCTCTGCGACGTGGGCAGAGCTAACGGACGGGTCAGGGAATATCCTGTCAAAGTTGCCGGAAAGTTTTCTGTAAAACTCAGGTCTCTTTTCCGGAGGGACGTCCATAAGGACTGCGAGGGTTTCAAGGTAGGGTCCTTCGCCCCTTGAGATGTCCATAGCCAGTTCGTCCATGTTTTGGGATATAAAGGTATGAACCCTGTCGTTAACCGCAACTTTTGAAGGCTTTTCACATTCAAGGGTACCGAAGGTGATACCAAAGGTCTGGTTGGCTGAGGTTCCGTTAGTGGTAACGGCAAGAATCTCAAAAATGAGACCCTCCTGATCCTTCATTGCAACGTAGCCAAGGCCACAGCCCGTGTTGGCTTTGTTAACCGCGAGGCCGGTGCCAGCCAGGATGGCCATCCCTCCCAATGCGATTAGTAAATTCCTCATCCTTACCTCCCTTGAGATGTTGTTGATGCAAAGTATAACACATATATTTTGTTTCTGATGGTTGTAGACGAGTACCACGTTGTTGTGATAGGCGGCGGGCATGCAGGGATTGAGGCTTCCCTTGCCTCTGCCCGTATGGGGGCAAAAACTGCCATGTTCACCCTTAACGTTGATACTATAGGTCAGATGTCCTGCAACCCTGCCATAGGAGGGATTGCAAAGGGAATCGTGGTCAGGGAAATAGATGCTCTCGGTGGTGAGATGGGAAAAGCCATCGACCATGCGGGTATTCAGTTCAAGATGCTCAACACACGAAAGGGAAAGGCAGTCCAGTCCCCCAGGGCGCAGGCAGACAAAAAGCTTTACAGAGAATATATGAAAAAAATCTGTGAAAATCAGGAGAACCTCTACATTAAGCAGGACGAGGTGGTGGACATTATCCTTGACGGTCAGGGAA
>JALTVH010000164.1 GCA_027049085.1 Aquificaceae bacterium
ATAGAGGAAGACGCAGGAAAGAACATACATGAGGGAAGCAGGTCTCTTGTTGACCTCAACAGGGCGGGGACCCCACTGATGGAAATAGTTACCGAACCGGACCTGAGAAGTCCCGAAGAGGCGAGGATCTTTCTTGAGACCTTGAGGAACATAATGAGATACACCGGCGTCTCAAAGGCGGACATGGAAAAGGGACAGCTAAGGTGTGATATAAACGTCTCAATCCGCCCAAGAGGTTCCAATGAATTCGGCACAAGAACGGAAATCAAAAATGTGAACTCCTTCAGGTTTGTCCAGAAGGCCCTTGAGTACGAGATTGAGAGGCAGATAAGGGTTGTTTCTGAGGGCGGGGAGGTTGTTCAGGAAACGAGAACCTTTGATCCAGCTTCCGGGAAGACATACACTATGAGGACCAAAGAGGAGGCAGAGGACTACAGGTACTTTCCGGACCCTGACCTCCTTCCTCTCAAGATCACAAAAGATTGGATAGAGGAGATCAGAAATACAATGCCCGAGCTTCCTGCCCAGAGGTATGAGAGGCTTCTGTCCCAGTACGGAATCTCTGAATATGAGGCGAGGATCTTTGTCCAGAACAAGGACCTTGGTGACTTCTTTGAGGAGTCAGCTAAGGAGGCTGGAGACGCAAAGCTCGTTGCCAACTGGCTCCTGAATGACCTCCTTGGTCTTCTCAACGAAAAGCAGATACCCCTTGAGGAATCCCCCGTTGATCCTCCAAAGCTTGCAGAGCTTGTGAAACTTATCAAGGAAAACGTTATTTCCACAAAAATTGGAAAAGAAGTCATAAAGGAGATGGTTGAAACGGGGAAGTCCGCAGGTAAGATAGTTGAAGAGAAAGGCTTAAAGCAGATAACCGATGAGTCTCAGATCAGGTCTGTGGTTGAGGGGGTCTTAAAGAGGTTTCCCCAAGAGGTTGAGAGGTTTAAAGGGGGAGAGGAGAAGCTCATAGGCTTCTTTGTTGGTCAGGTTATGAAAGAGACCAAGGGCAAGGCAAACCCCAAACTTGTTAATCAGCTCATAAGAGAGGTTCTCAAGGGATGATTGTTGCCCTCGGCTCTGATCATGCGGGTTTTCCTCTTAAGGAAAAGATCAAGGAGCACCTCCTTGAGAGGGGATACGAGGTCCTTGATATGGGAACAACCTCAAGGGACTCAACCCATTACCCTATCTTTGCCAAAGAGGTTGCCCTCTCGGTTCAGGAAGGGAGGGCACAGAGGGGGATACTGATCTGCGGAACGGGGATAGGGATGTCCATAACAGCAAACAAGTTCAGAGGCGTCAGGGCAGCCCTTTGCTGTAATGAGTATATGGCAAGGATGAGCAGGCTCCACAATGATGCCAACGTCCTCTGCCTTGGGGACAGGGTTATCGGTGAGGAGCTTGCCCTTGCGATCGTTGATGTATGGCTTGAGACACCCTTTGAAGGGGGGAGGCACGAGAAGAGGGTTGATCTCATAAAAGAGATTGAGAAAGAGAACCTGTAGGGGATGGAGAGGCTCCGAAAGTTATATCCGGATCCCGTTATCCTTTTCTGCCTTTTTCTCCTTTTCCTGATGGGATTACTTGCAATTATCAGCGTCAGGGTCTCTCCCCACATAGGCGCCGACCTGTCCCTTGCTCACTTCAAAAAGCCCTTCCTTTTCACCGCTGCTTTTTTGCTTGGTGCACTCCTCATGTCCTTTATTTCCTTCGCCCTCAACTACAGGGCGATCAACAATCAGAGGGTGGTTTACGCACTTGTTGTTATATCTCTTTCCCTCCTATTCCTTGTTCTCATCAAGAAGCTGGTCCTCGGCCGGGCGGTTGACCGCTGGCTTATCGGGACGAGCATCCAGCCCTCGGAATTCTCAAAGGTTGTTATAGTCCTCTTTGTCAGTTACTACGTGGCGAGGAAGGGCTACATTACGAGGCTCAGATTCTTCGGCTGGGCAACCTTTGTGGTCCTTGCCCACTCCCTTTTCCTTTTCCTCCAGCCCGACAAGGGGATGGCGATCTTCATAATGCTCCTTGCCTGGACCATGATGTGGATCGGCGGAACTTCACCAAAGCTTTACGTCCCTATAGGCGGACTCTTTACCGTTGTGGGCGCCTTCATGCTCCTCTTCGGGGGAGATTACGTTTCTCGGAGGCTCGTTGCCTGGAAGGACCCGGTAAGCGACCCCTTTGGATCTTCTTATCAGGTGATACAGTCACTCCTTGCCTTCATCAACGGCGGTCTTCTCGGACAGGGCTACGGCAAGGGATTCCAGAAGCTGGGACCCCTTACTCAGGCTGACACCGACTACATCCTTGCTGTGATAGGTGAGGAGCTTGGTCTTCCGGGCATCCTGTTCATATTTGTCCTTTTTGGGATCCTCATTTACCGCCTCATCAGAATAGCCAATGAAACCGCGGACACCTTCGGCAGGATGGTTGTTATCGGAATGGCTCTTAACATTCTATTTTCCGTCCTGATCAACACGATGATGGCGGTAAACCTTCTGCCTCCCAAGGGCATGCCCCTTCCCTTTGTCAGTTACGGTGTCAGTCACATACTCGCTTCTATGATCGGCCTGGGTATCGTTGGTTCCATCTACAAAAGACAGCTCTACATGAGGGGGCTCTGATAGAATTCATACCATATGAAGGTTGTTGACCTCCGAAAGGGTTCCTGGAAGTATGATGAGCGCCTTAAATACCTCGCCCGAAGGGGCGAGGTCCTTGAGGAAGAATACGAATCAAAGGTTAAAGAGATCATTCATCTCGTCAGGGAGAGAGGCGACGAAGCTCTTATTGATCTAACCAGGGAGTTTGACGGTCTGGAACTGACGCCAGAGACCCTTGAGATTCCTTTTGAGGCTCTGGAGCGCGCCTACGAGGAGCTTGAGGATGACGTGAGGGAAGCCCTTGAGATAGCCGAGGAGAGGATAAGGTCCTTCCACGAGAGGCAGATTGAGAGGTCCTTCTTTACGGAAGAGAAGGGGATCGTTCTTGGTCAGAAGGTTGTTCCCCTTGAGAGGGTGGGGATTTACGTTCCCGGCGGGAAAGCCTCTTATCCTTCCACCGTTTTGATGAATGCGGTACCTGCGAGCGTGGCGGGGGTTGAAGAGATCATCATGGTCAGCCCAAAACCCGGAAAGTACACCCTTGCGGCAGCGTACGTAGCAGGTGTCAGCAGGGTTTTTCAGGTTGGTGGTGCCCAGGCAGTTGCCGGTATTGCCCTTGGGACCGACACGATCCCGAAGGTTGACAAAATTGTGGGACCGGGAAACATTTACGTTGCCCTTGCCAAAAAGGTCCTCTACGGCACGGTGGACATAGACATGATAGCGGGTCCCTCGGAGGTTCTCGTCATTGCCGATTCTACCGCAGACACAACCTGGATTTCAGCAGACCTCCTTTCCCAGGCTGAGCACGACGAGCTTGCTGCCTCTATACTTGTGACCGATTCCGACAGGGTTGCCAAGGAAGTTCAGAGCAGGGTTGTTGAGCTTCTTGATGGGCTTGAGCGCTCAGACATAGCCAGAAAGTCAATTGAGAGATTCGGGACAATTTTTCTTGTTGAAAACATGAACCACGCCTGTGAGGTTGCCAATCTTCTTGCTCCTGAGCACCTTGAGGTAATTACCGAGGATCCCTTTGCGCTTCTTCCGTCTCTCAGAAATGCAGGTGCTCTGTTCCTGGGAAAGTACACCACGGAACCTCTTGGTGACTATATACTGGGACCAAACCACACCCTTCCCACGGGCGGGACCGCAAGGTTCTTTTCACCCCTCGGCGTTTATGACTTCGTGAAAAAGAGCTCTGTACTCTACGTTTCTAAGGAGGGATTTGACAAGGTTTCCGACCTTGCCATGACCTTAGCAAGGGCAGAGGGGCTTCAGGCTCACGAGCTTGCGGTAAAAGTAAGAAAGGTCAAATGATCTGGCTTCTTTCTTTCCTCCTGATCTTTGCCCTCTCATGCGGAGTTAAGACAACCGGTGTCTGTCTTTCGCCCCAGAAAGTCGCAGAGGATTACACCCTTAACCACGTTCCCAGGGAATTCAGGATTTACGGAAAGTTCCGCTACGGTCCCGTAAGCTTCCCGATGATGATCGCCAAATTTGACGGCTTTTACACCGTCAAGGTTGCCAAGGTAAAGGATGTTAGCCTTGAAAGGGACAGGATCTGTGCAAGGGGAAAATGCTATCTTCTGCCTCTCCTTCCTGAAGACATCATCTTCGGCAAGGTTCTTACAGGCTCTGAGTACTCCTTTTGCAGAAAGGGTCTCCTTTACTTCCGCGAAAGGCTCGGCCTGTATGAGAAGATAGCTGTCTTTGATGGGCGGGACCTGAGGGAACTTGTGATAGTGAACAGGAAAAGGAATAGGGCGATGAAGATAACCTTTGGAGAATTCAGCGGGAAAGGATACTTCAGGGAAATAACCTTTATCATGGACGGTGAGGAGGTTAAACTTGAGATAGAGGAGGTGGAAATCTGATGTTTCCGACGCTTATAGAGATCTTTGGCATTCCCGTTTCAACTTACGGCGTTCTCGTTGCTATCGGCATGATAGTTGCCTATTTCCTCTTCCTCCGACTTTCAAAAAGGGAGGGGCTGAATCCTGACTCCGTAGAGTTTGTATTTATCGTTACGGTTCTCTCTGGACTTGTGGGATCAAGGATAGCCTTTGTTATAGAGCATCCCGAGTTTGTTGAGAGCTTCCTTGATATATTCGCTATCTGGAAGGGGGGAGTCTCCTTTTACGGCGGGTTCATAGGGGCGGTTTTCGGGTTTCTCCTGTCTGTCAGGATCAAGAGCCTTCCGTTCTGGAAGTCTGCGGACGCCGCTGCACCTTCCCTTGTCCTTGGGCATGCAATAGGCAGGCTCGGATGTTTTTCCGCAGGATGCTGTTACGGAAGGCCCGTTCCAGGTGCCGACAATCTGAGCGTTGGTATCCATTTTGTAAAGGACTTTCCCTTCTTTTACTTAGTCTTCCCCCAGGGGAGCACCGCACCTCCGGGAATAGCCCTTTACCCAACCCAGCTCCTTGAGGCTGCTGGAAATCTCCTGATCTTTATTGTTCTCCTTCTCCTTTACAGAAAAAAGACCTTTGACGGTGAGGTTATAGCTTTATACGCGATTCTCTACGGGTCCCTTCGCTTTGCCCTTGAGTTTTACAGGGGCGTAACGCCTCCCATTGAAGCCATAGGACTGACATGGAATCAGCTTGTTTCAATTGCTCTGGTCGCGACGGGCATACTCCTTTTTCTGGTTCTCAGAAAGATGAGAAACCAGAGGGAAGGACTTCAGATATCCTGATCCTCTGAGTAAACCCTGTTCTTTCCTGTTTTCTTTGCAAGGTAGAGGGCTCTGTCGGCTCTGTTTATAACATCACTGAGTTTCCTGTCTCCATCATTAACTTCTGTTATACCGATGGAGACGGTTAGCCTTATCTCAAAATCACCAATTATGAATGCGTGGCTTTCAATTTTTCTCCTTAGGTTTTCACCTGCCTTGAGGGCACCCTTGAGAGGGGTCCCCGGCAGGATTACAAAGAACTCTTCCCCTCCGTATCTGAAAACTATGTCGCTTTCTCTTAGGGTTTTTGATATTAGGTCTGCACCCTCTCTTAGAACGAAATCACCGACCTGGTGTCCATAACTGTCATTAACGTACTTGAAGTTGTCAAAGTCTATCATCATCACAGAGAGGGGCTTCTTTAGAGCCTGGTGTTTGAAAATGATGTCGCCCGCTGTTTCTTCCAGCGCCCTCCTGTTATACACGCCCGTCAACGAGTCCATGTATGCCTTGATGGAAAAGAGCTCAACTTCCTTGGAAAGGTGCTGGATATACTGCCTTATGTCCTTGCCGAGAGTTATCACTGACCTTTCTATGTCCGAGAGCTCATCGCTCCCTTTCACCGATTCAGGGAGCGGAAGGCCGTCAAATTCCCTGTTCCTTATTTTTTCAATTACTGTTCTTATATGCTCAACCCTTGAAGATATACCGTGGAAGAAGATCAGAGCGGTACCAAAAAGCAGTATAATGGCAGGACCGTAAAAAAGAAGCGTCTGTCTGAAAGACTCGCCAGCAACCTTTGCAATAAGGGGAGAGAGGTTCTTGTAAACGAAAAAGTAGCCTATTTCTTCTGCATTAATATCAAGTATGGGCGTTGAACACACAGTGACGGTGGCATCTCCTGCCTCGACATCGCTCATGTGTGCCCAGGGTCTGAAGTCCATAAGATTTATCTGGGACCTGTCGGTTACTTCATAGACAAATCCGTTAACCAGAACCCTCTCTTTCATATACCTCTTGTAGCTCTTATCAACAAGAGACCTCCTTAAGATATCATCTTTGATTGCAAGTCCTGCGTTCACGCCTCTGAGTTGGTTGTATCTCTTCAGGAAGTCGCCCATGTCTATTCCAACGGAGGCGACGGCAAGAACGTTTTCCCCTTCCATTACTGGACTCGTTGACCTGATCCCCACGTAGTTAATGCAGATGAGGATGCTTTTTGTGTTTGTGCAGGTTTTTCCGGTCTGAAGAACGTCTTTTCTCCTCGCGCTTGCATCCCGAGGGCGTTCCTTGGGGTTCCTGACATTCAGGTAAACGGTAGCGGGGAGCTTGAAGATCACCATTTCTCTGATTAGCTTTTCCTCTCTGAGCTGGTCGTAAAGGGGCCTCAGGTGCCTTAAAAGACCCTCTCTATCGCCCTTTTTAAGGAGCTGTTTGACCTCGGGGTCCTTTGCTATATAAGAGGAAATGGATCCCGCTATTGATTTGTGAAACTCCACAAGCTCCCTGAACTCTTTGATACCCTCGTCACAGAACTTTTCCTTTTCTCGCCTTGCAAGATTCTGGTACGAGGAGAACTGGTGATAGGTCCCAATCAGGACTGCAAGGATTAGGGCGCCTGCAATAAGTAGGTATACCTTAGTGCTTAGGGACATCCCTTTTCAAATTAATATCGGCTCACTGAGGCCTCAGGTGAGGGAAAAGTATGACGTCCCTAATTGAATCCGTGTCGGTGAGTATCATGACAAGCCTGTCGATGCCAATTCCCTCGCCCGCTGTCGGTGGCATCCCGTACTCAAGAGCCCTCACAAAGTCCTCGTCCATCGCCATGGCTTCCTCATCCCCCCTTTCCCTCTCCTTGAGTTGCTGAAGGAACCTTTCCTTCTGGAGGAAGGGATCGTTGAGCTCGGTGTAGGCGTTTGCTATCTCGTAGCCGGCGATCAGGAGCTCAAATCTCTCAACGAGGTCAGGGTCTTCTCTGTGGGGCTTGGCAAGGGGGGAGAGGATGGTGGGGAAATCTATAACAAAGGTAGGGTCAGTTAGCTCTTCCTCGCAGGTTTTCTCAAAAACTTTATCAATAAGCTTTGCGTGACTGAGTGTGTCAACCTTCTGTATTTCAAGGTCCTGGGCAAGCTTTTTAAGGCCGCTGATGTCTCTGAGGAAGAAGTCCTTGTCCTTTCCTGTTTTTTCTTTCAAAAGGTCAAAGTACCTTACCCTTTTAAAGGGCGGTGAGAGATCTATTTTTCTTTCCTGGTAGGTTATGACGGGTCCTATGCCCAGGCTTTTGATAAGGGTAGAGAAGAGCTCCTCTGTAAACTTCATCAGATCCTCATAGTCCCAGTAACTTGCGTAGAACTCAAGCATAGTGAACTCGGGGTTGTGGGTCCGGTCAACTCCCTCGTTGCGAAAGTTCTTCCCAATTTCATAGACTCTGGGAAATCCGCCCACTATCAGTCTTTTGAGATAAAGCTCTGGGGCGATTCTGAGGTACAGGTTCATTTCAAGGTAGTTGTGATAGGTTACAAAGGGTTTTGCATTGGCACCGCTGGCGATCTGCTGGAGGATGGGTGTCTCAACCTCAACGAATCCCCTTGAGTCAAGAAAGGTTCTTATCTCTGAGATCAGCCTGCTCCTCAGGAGGAATGTCTCCCTTGCCCTCGGGTTGGCTATGAGATCAAGGTACCTCTGCCTGTGGCGAACCTCAAGATCTCTCAGCCCGTGCCACTTTTCGGGAAGGGGGTGAAGACACTTGGCAAGGATCTGAAACTCACTGACTTCAACGGTAAGTTCTCCCGTCTGGGTTCTGAAGAGTTTACCTTTAACACCCAGAATGTCCCCGAGGTCCACAAACTCATTGAAAAAGGAGAAGGCTTCCTCACCAACCACGTCCTTTCTGATATATATCTGGATCCTTCCCGTCAGGTCCTGAATATGTCCAAATACCGCTTTCCCCATTGACCTGAAGGCGATCAGCCTTCCCGCAATGCACACTTTCTCCTCTGAGGGGTCTCTGTCAAACTCCTCCTTTACCTGATCAAGGTCTGAGGGTTCTTCCTCTGTTAGAACCGCCTCTGTTAGACTGAGCTTTCCTTCAACTCTCTTGAGGTAACCTCTGAACCTTACCTTTTCCCCCTGAGGTATTTTCTCTTCTGATGTATAAACAATTAGCTCCCTTCCGCTTTCACCGGAGATCCTGACCATGTATCCCTCTTCGGTCTTAGAGACTCTCTTTACCCTTCCCTCAACAACCCGAAGGGTTCCTTCTGGGGGATCATCCTCAAACTTTTTACGTATTGCACCTATGAATGCTGTGGTCTCAAACCTGTAAGGGTAGGGGTTTATCCCGAGGTCAATAAGCTTCTTGAGTTTCTGGCGGCGGGATTCCTCCATTGAGGAAAGAATTATATAACACTCAGGACTCTATAATGCTCAGGGCTGTTTTGACGAAGGCTTCCTTTTTGGTGAGGTTTTCTATCTCGTTGGCGAGCCTGTGTATGAGTTCAATTGCCTGATCTCTCTGTAGGGATTTGATTTCATAACCCAGTTCCCTGAGGGTGTCATCAAAGATAACTCTCCCTGCAGGTCCAAGCTCGTTAACGAACTCTTCAATGAGCGCCTCCACCTGAAGGGCAGAGAGGGTCCTTCCCACCGGAGGTCTTGTGGGTTTCGCTGGCTGAGCAGGTTCGGCTTTCTTCTCTTTAAGAAACTGCTCCTTCTTTTTCTCTGCGATGGCTCTGAGGGAGCTGACCTTCTCCCTGTACTCATCGGTTATTGATCCCATCGCCTGCATCATCTTAACGAAGTTGGTCGTTGAGGGGAATACAGCAAGGAGGCAGAGGTCCTCATCTAAGGATGAGACGTAGAGGTACCTTGATCCCATATTGATGATCATGAAGCTGGGCTTTGCTCTGGGTAGGAGGCTCCCCGCCTCTCTGAGGTTGTCGGTTGCAAGGCATATCTGGTCAAGAAGGCGGTTCATCCTCTCCTCTGTCATGTCGTGGCTTGAGATGCGCATGAATCCTGCCCTGTCGTAGAGGGCTATCATCTCCGCTCCCGAGAGCTGTCGGTGTCTTATAAGTCTGTCCTGGATCTCTGCTTCTTTCATCCCACCCTCTTGTAAAGCGCTTTTATACTGAGCCTCATTCTCTCAAAAGCATCTGCAAGCTCTGTGATCTCGTCGTTTCCTTCAAGCTCAGGGCTTACATCAATCTCACCCATGCTGACCCTGTTCATAAGGTCCGTTATGTGCCTTATTTTGCTCAGGATCATCCTCTCAATCATTATCTTTATCCCGAGGATCGGTCCGATTATCCAGGAAAGCTCCATGAAGATTGCGGACACCAGTGCGTATTTCATTGCTGTTGATGGGTCCACGCCCTTTCTGGTCATTGCAACGTAAAATACAACCCCCACAAAGACCGCACCCATTATGGATCCCAGAATCACTATGACCATTATCTTTGTCAGTATGCTTTTGTTCTTCTTCTTTTCCTGCATTATTTTCTCCTTACCTTGGATATCAAGAGTTTGAGGCTCATTCTCATCCTCTCAAAGGCTTCTGCCATCTCACCTATCTCATCGTCGGATCTTATGTCTATCTTGGCGTCTATATCGCCCTTTGAGATCCTGTTGATCACCCGTGACATCTCTCTGACCTTACTGAGTATAAGCCTGTCAATGAGGAACCTAATCATATAGACGGGAATTAGGAAGGAAATACCAATGATTATCGTGTAGGGAATGGCGGTTACAGAGGCTTCATAGCCTGTGAGACCCGCAACCACAAGAACGAAGTAAAGAACCAGACCCGTCAGAAGAGCACCCAATACAGCCCCGCCGAGAACTATGAGCGATATTCTGTTCAAAAGCGTCATTATGCTGACCCCCCATGTTAATTCTCATTAAAATTTTCTCATCGGATTAGAATGAATTCTATAAAATCTCTTGAACCCCTTTTAAGAGGGAGCTATAATATCAGCTTGTCCTTTACCGGACACACCTTAATGGGGATGAGAAAATGATTCAGAGACAGAGCTACATGAGTGTTGCTGACAATTCGGGCGCAAGAAAGGTGCAGGTGATAGGGATTCCATACGCACCCAGAAAGTACGCAACAGTGGGCGACGTCATCACTGTAACGGTCAAGGATGCGATGCCAGACGGAAATGCCAAAAAGGGGAAGATTTACAGGGCTGTGGTTGTGAGGACGGCAAAAGAGGTGAGACGTCCGGACGGAAGTTACATAAAGTTTGATGACAATGCCTGTGTTCTTCTGAACCAGTACGGTGAGCCTCTCGGAACAAGGGTTCTCGGACCCATTGCAAGGGAGGTGAGAAACAGGGGCTTTACCAAGATAGCCTCACTCGCGCCGGAGGTTGTGTAATGGCTGTAAAGATAAAGAAGGGTGATACTGTTATAGTTGTCAGAGGAAAGAAGGCCAATAAGGGGCAAAGAGGAAAGGTAAAGGAGGTCCTCAGGGATAAGGGAAGAGTCATAGTTGAGGGCGTAAATATTGTAAAAAAGCACCTGAAGGAAATCCCCAATGTCAGAGAAGGGGGGATCGTTGAAGTTGAGGCTCCCCTGAACATAAGCAACGTTATGATTGTATGCCCTAACTGCGACAAGCCCACAAGGGTTGGATTCAAAATCGTTAAGGAGAAGAAGTTTCTGAGAAAATACAGGTACTGCAAGAAGTGTGGTGAAAACATTGACCTTGTCAGGGAAAAACAGTTGTGAGGTTTAGGTGATGGCTGTTGCGACTAAGTACGTTCCCCGTCTTTACGCAAAGTACAGGGATGAGGTTGTACCGCGCCTGATGCAGAGGTTTGAGTACAGGAACCCGATGGAAGTCCCAAAGCTGATCAAGATCGTCGTCAACATGGGTGTTGGATCTGCAGTTCAGGATATCAAAAACCTTGAGAGGGCAATGGAAGACCTCAGGCTAATTACAGGCCAGCAGCCCGCCATAAGGAGGGCAAAGAAGTCAGAGGCGGGCTTCAAGCTGAGAAAAGGGATGCCAGTTGGCGCAAAGGTAACGCTGAGAAAGGAGAGAATGTGGGATTTTCTTGATAAGGTGATTTCCATAGCACTGCCCAGAGTCAAGGACTTCAAGGGTCTGAGCCCAAGGTCCTTTGACGGAAGGGGGAATTACTCCTTTGGTATCGCGGAGCAGATAGTCTTTCCCGAGATTGATTACGACAAGGTTGACAGGATCAGGGGAATGGACATAAGCATCCACACCTCTGCTCAGACCGACGAGGAAGCCATGTGGCTTCTTTCACTGTTGGGGCTTCCCATAAGAGGAGATTGAGGAGGTTGTAATGCCGAGGAAGGCGAAGGTAGCAAAGGACCTCAAGTACATGCCCAAGTGGCGCGTGAGGAACAAAAACCGCTGTCCTATATGCGGGAGACCGAGAGGATACCTGAGGTATTACGATATGTGCAGACTCTGCTTCAGAGAGAGAGCCCTCAGGGGTGAGCTCCCGGGCGTGAGGAAGTCAAGCTGGTAGGAGGATAGGAATGGATACCGTTGCTGATATGTTCTCTGCCATGAAGAATGCGATAATGAGAAAGAAGGAATATGTTGACGTGCCTTCTTCAAGGCTGAAAGAAAGGATCCTTGATGTTCTCAAAAAGGAAGGCTTTATAAAGGACTGGGAGAAACTTGATTCCCCGAAGTATAAAAAAGGAACCCAGTACACTCTTAGAATACACCTCAAGTACCTTGACCCGAAAAAGGAAAGGTCTGCCATTACAAACCTTGTGAAGATTTCTACTCCCGGGAGGCGGGTCTATGCCTCAGCCAAGAGGGTTCCCTACGTGAGGAGAGGCCTTGGAATAGCTATAGTATCAACGGACGGCGGTGTCCTTACAGACCACGAGGCAAGGAAGATGGGAAAGGGTGGAGAAATCATCGCCCTTGTCTGGTAGGAGGAAGAGATGTCAAGGATAGGGAAAGCTCCGATTCCTGTTCCAGATGGAGTTAAGGTCTCTGTTGAAAATGGAAGGATAACAGTTGAGGGTCCAAAGGGTAAACTGAGTCTGGACCATCACCCTGAAATGAAGGTCATTTATGACCAGGAAAAGAAGGAAATAAGGGTTGAGAGGCCTTCAGATAGATCCTTTCACAGAGCCATACACGGGACAACCGCCTCCCTTATAAGGAACATGGTAATGGGTGTGACAGAAGGTTTTACAAAGGTCCTGGAGGTGCACGGACTCGGCTACAGGGTTGCCCTTAAGGGCAAGACCCTTGAACTTAACCTTGGCCTTTCCCATCCTGTTCACTATCCTGTTCCAGATGATGTAAAAATTGAGGTTAAAGACAACGAAATCCACATCCACGGGATAGACAAGCAGAGGGTAGGTCAGGTTGCCGCAGAGATCAGGGCTTTCCGTAAGCCTGATGCATACAAGGGTAAGGGTATTCGTTACAGGGGTGAGATTCTCAAGCTCAAACCCGGTAAGGCTGCTGCCAAGAAGTAAGGAGGCTGTAAATGGCTAAATTGAGCAGACACGCCAAGAGACTAAGGAGGCACAGGAGGATAAGGAAGAAGGTCTTTGGAACGCCGGAGAGGCCTCGCCTTGCGGTTTACAGGAGTCTGAACCACTTCTATGCTCAGGTAATTGACGATACGCAGGGAAAGACTCTTGTTTCTGCCTCAACCCTTGATCCCGAATACATGAAGGTTGCAGGCAAGAGGGGCGGTAAGTCCATTGAAGCAGCAACGAACCTTGCGCAGGTTCTGGTAAAGAAGGCTCATGATAAAGGTATAAAGAAGGTAGTCTTTGATAGAGGTGGTTTTATGTACCACGGCAAGATAAAAGCTTTTGCTGACAAATGCAGGGAGCTGGGGCTTGAGTTCTGAGGAGGAAGCTGATGGGTGGTAGAGACATTGACGTCCTGATTGAGAGGAGCAGAAACAGGGACCAGATAGCGGATCTTATTGACCAGCTTCAGCTTGAGGAAAGGCTAATTTACGCTAACAGGACCGCAAGGGTTACCAAGGGTGGCAGAAGATTTTCTTTCAGCGCCCTCGTTGTAGTTGGTGACAGGCGGGGATTTGTGGGCTTCGGCCATGGAAAGGCAAAGGAAGTTCCCCTTGCCATAGCCAAGGCAATTGATCAGGCGAAGAAAAAAATAATCAGGGTTCCAATAATTGAGGGAACCGTTCCCCACGAGGCTGTTGGACACTTTGGACCCACAAAGATCATAGTTATGCCGGCAAGGCGGGGAACAGGTGTTGTCGCAGGTGGTGCAGCAAAGCCCCTCTTTGAGCTTGCGGGCTACACGGATGTTCTGACCAAAATTATAGGGAGCACAAACCCTGACAACGTTGTGAGAGCCGTTTTTGACGCCTTCCTCCAGATGAGAACGCCCGAGCAGGTAGCTCAGGAGAGGGGTATAGATCCGGAGGAAATGAAGAGGAGGCACAGTATTTACGCGGGTTCCAAGCTTAAGGTGAAACTCCACTATCCCTGGAGGGGTGTCTATGGCTGAGAAAAAGAAGACGGGAACAAGGAAAACCACAACGAGGAAAACCGCAAGAGGTTCTGCAAAATCAACCGCATCCCCAAAGAAGGCTACCGCAAAGGCAGGCAAGACAGAGACTAAAAAGACTCTCAGGGTAACCCTGATCAGGGGGCTTGCAGGCAAGAGAAAGGCTCATATAGAGGCTGTTAGGAGTCTCGGGTTGAGAAAGCCCGGCCAGTCAAGGGTGCTTGAGGAAAATCCTATGGTCAGAGGCAACATCAGAAAGGCCCACTATTTGATAAGAGTGGAGGAAGTGGAAAATGAAGCTTCATGAGCTAAGGCCCCATCAAGGTGCTACTAAGGCTCGCAAAAGAGTAGGAAGAGGTATTTCCGCTGGTCAGGGGAAAACTGCAGGCAAAGGACATAAGGGCCAGAAAACACGTTCTGGCGACAGGACAATGCCGCCCTTCTTTGAAGGAGGACAGACCCCCTTCCATCTCAGGATCCCCAAGAGAGGATTTACCAATCCAAACAAAGTTGAGTACACACCTGTCAACGTAGGAACCCTTGAAAGGATCTTTGAGGAAGGGGCAGAGGTAACGCCTGAAGTTCTTTCCCAGAAAGGTCTCTGCTCTAAGAGAGACCTTGTAAAGATCCTCGGTGATGGTGAGCTCAAGAAAAAATTCACCGTTAAAGCCCATGCCTTTTCAAGGTCTGCTAAGGAAAAGATTGAGAAAGCAGGGGGTACCTGCGAGGTAATTGAGAGGTGATAGATTACCTCAAAAACCTCTTTACCTTTGAAGACCTCAGAAAAAGACTCTTCTATACCCTGCTAATGTTTGCCATATACAGGCTCGGTAGTCACATACCTATTCCTGGCGTTGATGCCCAGGCACTTGAGGATTTCTTCAGGTCAATCTCGGGAACACTCTTCAATCTTTACGACATCTTCTCCGGAGGAAACCTCAGCAGGATGACAGTCTTTGCCCTGGGGGTGATGCCTTACATATCTGCTTCAATAATGATGCAGCTCCTTACCGTTGCGATTCCAGAGCTCCAGAGGCTTGCCAAGGAAGAGGGTGACTACGGCAGGTATAAAATAAACGAGTACACCAAGTACCTGACTCTATTTGTAGCATTTATACAGTCCATCGGAATATCCTTCTGGCTTCAGAACCAGACCTCTCCCGGTGGTTTTCCAGTTGTACCCGATGCGGGCTTTCTCTTCATCTTTGTGGCAGTTCTAACCCTTGTTGCCGGAACCATGTTCCTTGTCTGGATGGGCGAAAGGATAACGGAAAAAGGGATCGGTAACGGTATGTCTCTTCTAATTTTTGCCGGGATCGTTGCAAGCTTTCCAAACTCTGTTGTAAGCCTCGTTCAGAGACTCCAGACGGGTGACCTTACACCCTTTGCGGTTGCCGGTGCCGTTTTTATGGTCTTGGTGGTCATCATAGGGATAGTTTACATACACGAAGCTGAAAGGAGGATTCCCGTCCAGTATCCGAGGAGGGTAGTTGGACGTCAGGAGTACCGGGGAGGGCAGTCGTACTTACCTATCAAGATCAACCCCGCAGGGGTCATTCCCATTATCTTTGCCCAGTCCCTTCTGATCATTCCTTCAAGCGTTCTGGGATTCATAGATAACCCC
>JALTVH010000165.1 GCA_027049085.1 Aquificaceae bacterium
AAAGTTTGCCATAATCCCCAGAGACGTAACCGCAGGGGAGTTTACCAAGGTTGCCCAGAGGATCCCCGTAAAGATTGATATAACGAAGGGGAATACATCACTCCTTAGAGTAGGAATGGGCGGGGAAGTGGCTATTGAAAAGAAATGACATATACTTTAAGGAGGAGGGGAAGATGGCAGAGAAAGAGGAAAAAGAAAAGGACCTGCGGGAAGAGGCAAGGGAGATCTTCAGAAAGTTTTACGAGAGGTCTAAAGACATCCAGAAGGCAACCACAGAAACGGTAAAGGAAATAACAGAAAAGACCCTCAAGGGAGCCCAGCCAACAAAGGAAAAATTAAAAGAGATAACGGAAGGTATTGCCCAGGGAATTCAGGAAGCAACCACCAGGATGGGGGGAAGGTTTGAGGGGGTGCTTAAAAGCCTTCAGGACCTGACTTCTAAAGCCTCCTCATCCCTTAAGGAGATCCTCACAGGGGTAAAAGAAGGCTTTGAGGAGGTAACAAAGGAAGAGAGGAGCAGAGAATGCGTAAGGTTCGTTACCGAGAGGCGGTCAATTACCTACTTCGATCCAAAAAAGGAAGTTACCGAGGATTTGGTAAAGGAAATAATTAACCTTGCAACTACAGCACCCTCTGGATGGAACCTTCAGCCCTGGGAAGTTGTTGTTGTTATGAGCAGGGAAAAGAAGAAGAGGCTTATGGAAATCTGCTACAACCAGCGCAAGGTCCTTGACGCAGGCGCAAACATAGTCATTATCGCCAATACAAAGGCTCACGAAGAACACCTTGACAGAGTTCTTGATAGCTGGATAGAACTGGGCTACATAAGCCAGAGGCAGAAAAAGAAGTTGATGGAAGACATCCTTTCAGGATGGCAGAGTCCAGAAAAAAGGAAAAGGAAGGCAATCAGGGATTCTGCACTATTTGCAATGAACATCATGATATTAGCCAGGATGTACGGGCTTGAAACTCATCCCATAGAGGGTTTTGACGAAGCAAAACTGAAAAGGTTCCTCGGAATAAGTAAGGACAGAATTGTTCCAATGATAATTTCCCTTGGATATCCTGACCAGAGCAAAAAGCTTCTCCCCAGGGCTTACCGCTTCAGCTTTGAGGAGATTGGGCAGATAGTTTAAAATTTCATTTATGGCTGATGACTGTCTATTCTGCAAAATAATTAAGGGAGAGATCCCTTCAAAAAAAGCATATGAAGACGATCTTTGCTACGCCTTCCACGACATCAACCCCGTCGCTCCTGTGCATATCCTGATAGTCCCCAAGAAGCACATCCTTGGAATTCAGGAAATCACCGAAGAGGATTCCCAAACTGTGGGGCACATGTTTGTGGTTGCAAGGAAGCTTGCAGAGGAACAGGGTCTCGCACCGGGGGAGAACCTTGAGAGGGGCTACAGGCTCGTATTCAATGTCGGGAGGGACGCCGGTCAGAGCGTCTTTCACCTTCACCTTCATCTCATAGGCGGAAGGTCCATGAGCTGGCCTCCGGGCTGAGAAATGCGGTCCTTTTATCTCAGAACCTCGGTACAGAAGTGTCCCCAGAAGGAGGACATGGAATCTGTTGAAAGGATTGAAGAGGAAACCGCCGTTATCGTTGGAAACTTTGACGGTTTTCACAGAGGCCACAGATACCTCATTGAGCTCCTCAAGGAGCGGGCAAAAGGAAAAGGACTCAAAAGCGTTGTTGTAACCTTCTGTCCCCATCCCCTGAGAGTCCTTGCCCCAGACATGATAACCTGTGAGCTTTCGGACATAGAGGAAAGGATTGAGCTTATAAGAGGGATAGACCCGGATTACCTCTGTTTTCTGAGGTTTGACAGGGACCTTGCAGGGATGAGCGCAAGGGACTTTCTCAGGGAAATAATCTTTGAGAGGCTGAGGTGCAGGCATCTTCTCGTTGGTTACGACTGGCGCTTTGGGAGAAAGAGGGAAGGGGAGATTGAGCTTGCCAGGGAAGTGGGAGAAGAACTGGGCTTTGAGGTTGAGGTTGCAGAACCCTACAGAGTTAATGACCACGTAGTGAGCAGTACCCTTATCAGGAGGCTCCTTGGCGAGGGCAGGCTGGAAGAGGCCAAGAGGTACCTTGGAAGGAATTACTGGATAAAGCGAATGGTGGTAAAAGGAGAGGGAAGAGGTAGTGGTATAGGCTTTCCCACTGCAAACCTTGAGGGGACAGATAACCTCTGTCTAAGGGAGGGTGTTTATGCAGTCCGCGTCAACGGAGAAATGAGGGGTGTTGCAAACTATGGAAGGAGGCCTACCTTCGGCGGTGGCAAGAGGGTTCTTGAAGTTCACATCCCTGGTTTCAAAGGAAACCTCCTCGGGCAAAAGATAATGGTTGAGTTCCTGAGTTTTTTGAGGGAGGAGAGGAAGTTTGCGAGCGTTGATGAACTCAAGAAGCAGATAGAGAAGGATGTTCAGTCTTCCCTTGAGCTGTAATCAACCCTTATTTCGCCGTTTTTGAGGAGGACAAAGGACCTGTCAAGACGGTCCTTCATTCCCTTCTTGTTGTTCAGATAGTTCTCAAGACCCTTTGGCTCGTTGTGGGCTTTGAGCAGGTATCTCTTGACCTCTCCGTTGTCAAAATGGATCTCAACAGGAAGGCAGTAAAACTTTGTGTCTATACCTTCATCGCATCTGGCTATCTCACCCTTTATCTCAACCTTAACGCTCCTTGCAGCTATGTCCTCCTTTGTAAAGCCAATCATGGCGAGTTATTATATATTATTTATCTGCCATGCAGGAAATAAAGGTTGACAGAGAACTTGATATAAGGGGCGAGATATGTCCCTTTACTTTCGTAAAAAGCAAGCTTGTCCTTGAAAAGATGGAAATAGGTGAAACACTGAGAGTCCTGATAGATTACGAACCCTCTGCGGTCAATGTTCCCAAGAGCATGAGGGATGAGGGTCAGGAAGTTATTGCGGTTAATAAAATTGATGAAAACCAGTGGGAGATCCTCATAAGAAAGAAGAGATGAAGGTTCTCTTCGTGATTACCAGCGTGCCTTTTGCAAAAGATTACGTAACGATCACAAACCTCACAAAAAGCCTCGCCAGTCGGGGACACGAGGTACACGTATTCTTCTCAGGCAACGGCGCCTATTACCTCATCAGGCCCGAGGCTCAGAGCCTTTCCGAGCACTGCACAAGGATAAGCTTTTGCTCTCACTCAAGCAGACAGAGGGGCATCAATATAGTTCCCGACTGGGCTGAAAGCAGTTCAACTTACAGCCTTTCAAAATCCCTTTCGGAATACGACAGGGTTATAGTTTTTAATTGAGGCAAAGCGGTGAAGGTGGTATTTATACTGAAGGGAGATCCCTTTTCCTGGAAGGCTCACGAGGCTCTGCGCCTTGCAACGGCGGTTGCCATAAACAACGAGGTTGACTTTGTCTTTATAAGGGACGGCGTTTACACCATAACCAAGTGGAGCCCCGAAAAACTCGGCGTTGACACCTTTGAGAAGTTCTTTGAAAACCTTGAGGTTCTCAGCCTCCGTCTGATTGC
>JALTVH010000166.1 GCA_027049085.1 Aquificaceae bacterium
TACTATATTCTGGGCGGTTGCTACAAGGTCCTTCTGTGCCCTTCTCAGTTCTCTTTTGAGTCTTCTCCTCTCCTTCTGGCCTGCATGAAAGGAAAGGAGTTCAACGTTCTTTTTGCCTTTTGCTTCCTTCAGCAGGCTCTCCATCACCGATCTCATAGAACCCTGGAATTTTTTTTTGGTTTTTCCGATTCTTGCCCAGAGCTCCATTTTCTTCCTCCTTAGCGACCGCATATTATACCACGATGATTTATCATAGCTAATGGTATGGAATTCGAGGTCAATCTTACACTTGAAGAGGTTAAGAAACTTTCTGAGAAATTCAATGTCATTCCCCTTTACGCTGAAGTGCTTGCCGATGTTGAGACTCCCCTTTCTATTTTTTTAAAGCTCAGAGACAGAGGTTCTTTCAACGTTCTCCTTGAAAGTGCAGAGGGCGGTGAGAAGTGGGGCCGTTATTCTTTTATCATATCAGGGTCGTCCTTTTACCTTCGCACCAGAAAGGATATAGGGGAAGTCTATGACAGAGGTAGAGTTAGATTCTTCAGTTCCGACGATCCGACCACAGCTGTAAGGGAGATCGTTAGGTCTTTCATACCATACAGGGATCCCGATCTTCCGAGGTTCTGGGGGGGATTAGTGGGCTACTTTGGATACGATGTGGTTAAGTTCTTTGAGCCGGTTGTGGATTCAAACCCCGATCCTGTAGGCACCTACGATATTTACCTTATTCTTACCGACCGCGTCGTCATTCATGACAACCTTACCGGAAAGATAAAGGTTCTCTGTCCGATCCTCACCGAAAGGGGTGTTGAAGAAGAGTACGAGAGAGCTCAGGCTCTGATCAGAGATGCACTCAATAGACTTGAATACGGCAGGTACGACCACATTCACTTTGAAGAAAAGGAGCCTGATATCGCCCAGTGGTCATCAAACTTCAAAAAGGACGAGTTTGAAAAGGTGGTGGAGAGATGCAAAGAATATATAGAGGAAGGTGACATCATCCAGGTTGTTATATCCCAGAGGTTTTCAAGGGATTTTGGCGGTGATCCCCTGACCATTTACAGGATCCTCAGGTATCTTAATCCCTCACCCTACATGTATTACCTGGATTTCGGAGACCTCAAGGTCGTGGGATCGTCTCCGGAAGTCCTTGTGCGCCTTGAAGAAGGTAGGCTGGAAACGAGACCGATAGCAGGAACGAGGCCCCGCACAGGGGATCTCGAGCGGGACAGGGAGCTTGAGGAAGACCTCCAGGGGGATGAAAAGGAAAGGGCTGAGCACCTTATGCTGGTTGACCTTGCGAGGAATGATCTGGGCAGGGTTGCAAAGGAAGGCAGTGTAAAGGTTGATAGCTTCATGAGAGTTGAGAAATACTCCCACGTCATTCATCTGGTCAGCGATGTTTCCGCAGAGCTTAGAGAGGGGAAAGACGCCATGGATGTTCTAAGGGCTACATTCCCTGCGGGCACGGTGAGCGGTGCACCAAAGGTAAGGGCAATGCAGATCATAGAGGAGCTTGAGAAAGAGAGGCGGGGGATATATGCGGGAGCGGTTGGTTACCTCTCCTTTCAGGGAAACATGGATATGGCAATTGCCATAAGGACAGCCCTGGTTCTTGGCGGAAAGGTTTACGTTCAGGCGGGGGCAGGGATAGTTGCAGACTCCGTGCCCGAAAAAGAGTGGGAGGAGACTGTTA
The DNA here is from genome assembly GCA_027049085.1 of Aquificaceae bacterium. GTDB lineage: Bacteria > Aquificota > Aquificia > Aquificales > Aquificaceae > Hydrogenivirga. The sequence continues at coordinate 1,697 of JALTVH010000166.1, forward strand.
ACAAGGCAAAGGCTCTTATGAAGGCGGTGGACAGTGCCCTCTCAATCAACGTAAAGTGAAAGAACGGGCAGACCATAGATCTTCCTTATTTCTCTCTTAACCAGCTCCTTATAGATATCATCCTCCTTTCTGAACTGGCTTACAGCTTCCAGGATCCTTTTCTTTTTTTCCTGTCCGAGCTTATCCCAGAGCTGTTTCATGATCTTTGACTCAATCTCCATCAGTATCCTTTCCGCATCTTCTTCGCTTGCAGGGGGAGGAGGCTCGGCGTCTATGTAATCCCTCACAAGCTGTATTTTGAAGTTGAACCTTTCCCTCCAGTCAAAGGATTCCTTTATGGCGGTGTGTTTTCTATAGATCTCAAAGATCTCAAGTACCTTTTTCATACAAAGAAATACAGGGTATTTGCTTCTCTTTCGCGGGTCAACCGCACCGAGGCAGATCTCTATCCCTTCCTTCACAACCTCTTCCGGAACGCCCATTTCCTCAAGGACCTCAAGAAATATCTTCTCCCGTGGTGATAGAAAAAAGGATCCTCCCCTCATGGAAATTATGAAGTCAATGAGACTCTTTGAGTAGCTCATCTTATTACCGCTACAGCGATAGAGTAATCCCTCTCATGGGATATAGATACTACGATCTCTCTGCCCCCTAAGAGCTCCCTTGCCCTTTTGTCCCTCAGGTTAACCTTTGCGGGCTGCCCCCTTGTTCCCAGAACCTCAATATCCCTGAACTTTATGACGTAACCGAACTCTATGTAAAAGGCTTTCAGGACCGCCTCTTTACAGGCCCACCTTGCGGACAGGCAGGGAATTTCCGCCTTCTGGGAACCGCAGTAGCTGAGCTCTTTTTCAGTATATATTCGTGTAAGGAATCTCTCTCCGAACCTCTGGATCGCCCTCTCTATCCTTTTGTTCTGGATTATGTCCGCCCCTACCATAGTAGTTATCTATTATGAACCTTGCTATGCCGATCCCTCCCGATTTTGCAAGTGCCCTTCCTACATTTTCCGCAAACATCTCGTAATTCATTCTCAAAGGGAAACTCTTTCCTTTTGTTAGGGGCTTAAAGGCCTCCTTCATGAGCATTCCGAGGAGGATACCCTCAAACTCCTGGGCGACTTCCTTAACATCCTTTTTGATCTGTTCCCTGTAAGAAAGGGCAGGTGTCGGAAAGATTACTTTCACAGCACCTCCAGCTTGGCTCTGAGAGCCCCTGCCTGCTTTATTGCCTGAAGTACAGCGATTATTTCTCTTGGGGTGGCTCCTATGCTGTTTAGGGAGCTTACCAGCTCTTGAACGGTGGTTCCTGAGAGAGGGACTATTCTTCTTTCTTCTTCCTTGACCTCTACCGTTGTTCTGGGAACCTCCTTAGTTTCTCCCGGCGAGAAGGGGGGAGGCTGGGAAACCTCTGTTCTTTCTGTTACCTTAACCACCAGGGAGCCAACTGCAACGGAAACGGGACCGATCCTTACGTTACCGCCCAGAAGAACGGTTCCCGATCTTCCGTCCACAACCACCTTTGCGGGCTGAAAGGATTTAACCTCAAGGTTCTCAACCTCCGCTATAAAATCTACAGGGGAAATGTTTTCGGGGATGGTAACTTCAACCGTTGCGCTGTCCAGAGCCTTTGCAAGGTCCTTTTTAAAGTGATCGTTTATGACGTCTTGAATTGCCTTTGCCGTTGAAAAGTCGGGGTAGTCAAGAGTTATCCTGAACTTCGCAACGTTAAGGTCCACGGGGATATCCCTTTCAAGAACTGCACCGTTAGGAATTCTCCCCACTGTCGGAACATTCTTAACTCTGCGTGAGCCTTTTCCCCTTGCCTCATACCCGCTTACTATCACCTGCCCCTGGGCGAGGGCATAGACCTGTCCGTCCGGACCTCTTAGCGGTGTCAGCAAGAGAGAACCACCCTCAATGCTCCTTGCATCGCCGATGGAAGCCACCTCAACGTCAAACCTCATCCCCGCCTTGGCAAAGGGAGGAACCTTTGCGGTCACCATCACCGCTGCCACATTTCTTACGGTGATCCTGTTGGGATCAACGACTATCCCCATCTTCTGGAGCATATTGGCAAGGCTCTTGACTGTAAAATAGGTTGCCTTTCCGTCGCCGGTTCCCTTGAGACCAACGACGAGAGAGTAGCCAATAAGGTAGTTAACTCTGTTACCTTCAACGTTTGCGATGTCCTTTATCCTACCGCCGAAGGCGGTCGTTATGAGAACTAAAAAGATTAAAAGGGAAATACTTTTGCGAGAATTCTTGCAAGCCATCCCGGCCTTCCTCCGTCTGCAATGTAGCCCTTGCCATCAAGGAAAATTTCCATATTTGCAATCCTGTCGCTGGGAACGGTGTTACTGCTGTCAATGTCCTCGGGTCTGATGACGCCAAGGAGGACAAATTTGCGGGTCATACCGCTTACGCGAATGTTCTTTGATGCCCTTATGAGCATTGAACCATTGGGATAAACCTTGATAACTCTCCCTGCAAGGCGGGTTGTAAGGACTCCCTTCTGCTGGATTCCGCCTTCACCACTTGATTTGAGCTGACCTTCCGCCTGGGAACCAAGGTTGGCGAGGGTGCTCTGGGGCACTCCGAAGAAAGCGGAGATTGTATTTCCAAACTCCGAAGACCTGCTGATGTCCGTTGAGACGGATTCAATAGCACTCAGGCTCTCAATAACTTTTATGAAGATCAGGTCACCGGGCTTGGAGGCCCTGTTTTCGCCATAGAGGTCTGCCCACATACGCACTGTAAGGAGGCTTCCCTTGGCGTAAGGTTCTATTGTCTTTTCACCTGGATATGGGGATTCCTTCTCATAGGTTTTTATATCCTTTGGTTTTTCACCACAGGACAGCAGAAGGCTGATTAAAAATCCCAGAAAAACCGTTAAATGAGCCCCCTTCATCTCTTAGATAGAAATATCGTCACAACTGTGCTATAATTTCAGCATCAGCCATGATAAATCTCTCCGGCAAAAAAGCCCTTGTTACGGGTTCAACAAGAGGAATTGGCAGGGCAATTGCACTTAAATTGGCGGAAGCAGGGGCAGATGTAGTTGTAACGGGGAGAAACGAGGAGAGGGCAAAGGAGGTTGCAAAAGAGATCGCCTCAAAGACCTCCTCAGGTACACTTGGTGTTGAGCTTGACCTTTCCTCAACCGACTCGGTAGAGAGGTGCTTTGAAAAGGTTGGAAAAGAATTCGGCGATATTGATGTCCTTGTCAACAATGCCGGAATCAACAGGGATGTCCTCTTTATGAGAATGAAACTTGAGGACTGGGAAGAGGTAATAAGGGTTAACCTGACAGGGACTTTTCTGGTTACTCAAAGAGTTGTCAGAGGAATGATAAAAAAACGGTGGGGAAGGATAATAAACATAAGCTCAGTTGTGGGCTTCATAGGAAACGTTGGTCAGGCGAATTACACCGCATCAAAGGCGGGTCTGATTGGCTTTACAAAGACTCTTGCCAAGGAACTGGCATCACGAAACATAACCGTTAATGCAGTTGCGCCTGGATTCATTGAGACGGATATGACCGATGAGCTGCCTGAAGAGATAAAGGAAAATTTCAGGAGCCAGATCCCTATGGACAGTTTCGGTCAGCCAGAGGATGTTGCTAATACAGTGCTGTTTCTTGCTTCTGACCTTTCTTCATATATAACGGGTGAGGTAATTCATGTAAATGGAGGTCTCTTTTAAATAAAATCTCAGAACGGAGGTGAATAAGATGGCTGTTGAGGACAGGATCAAGGAAATTATCGCAGACCAGCTTGGTGTTGAACTTGAGAAGATCACTCCCGAGGCAAAGTTTGTGGAAGACCTTGGGGCTGATTCCCTTGACGTTGTTGAGCTGATCATGGCCTTTGAGGAAGAATTCGGGATTGAGATACCTGATGAGGATGCAGAAAAGATCCAGACTGTTGGGGACGTTATAAATTACCTAAAAGAAAAGGTGGGTTAATGAAGAGAAGAGTAGTTGTTACGGGGCTGGGCGCAGTAACCCCCATCGGGACAGGGGTAGAGAGGTTCTGGAGGAATCTGGTTAAAGGTATAACCGGTATAGACAGAATAAAGAGTTTTGACCCTGATGAGTTTGGACTTACGGTTAAGATAGCAGGGGAGGTCAAGGACTTTGACCCACTGAATTTCATGGACAAAAAGGATGCTTCAAGACTTTCTCTCTTTGTTCAGTACTCTGTTGGTGCAGCCCATGAGGCAATAGAGGACAGTGGGATCCTTGAGTCCGATTTTGATCCCTTCAAGGTGGGAGTGATCATCGGAACAGGGATAGGCGGCCTGAGGGACATAGAGAGAGAACATGGCGTCATAACAAGCAAAGGGGCAAGACGTGTCTCTCCCTTCTTCATTCCCTACGGAATATCCAATATGGGTGCGGGATACGTCGCCATAAAATACGGGTTTAAAGGTCCCAATTACTGTGTAACGTCAGCATGTGCGACGGGAAATCACTCCATAGGTGACGCATTCCGCCTCATCCAGAACGGAGACATAGATATTGCCATAGCAGGGGGGACAGAAGCTTCCATTACACCCCTTGGTGTGGCAGGCTTTGCTGTTATGAGAGCTCTTTCAACGAGAAACGATGAGCCTGCTAAGGCATCACGGCCCTTTGATAGGGACAGGGACGGTTTCGTTGTTGGAGAAGGCGCTGGCGTTATAGTCCTTGAAGAGTATGAGAGGGCAAAGGCAAGGGGAGCAAAGATTTACTGTGAGCTTGTTGGCTATGGCGCTACGGACGATGCCTTCCACATTACCGCACCTCATGAATGTGGTGAAGGAGCCTATGAGTGTATGAAGATAGCCCTTGAGGATGCGGGGATAAAGCCTGAAGAGGTGGACTACATAAACGCTCACGGCACCTCAACTCCACTGAACGATAAGGTGGAGACGATGGCGATAAAACAGCTCTTTGGGGATCATGCCTACAGGCTGAAGATAAGCTCCAACAAGTCAATGATAGGGCACATGCTCGGTGCGGCCGGAGCGGTAGAGGCTGTGGCAACGATAAAGACCATAGAAGAGGGGATAATACCCCCCACCATCAACCTTGAAAATCCCGACCCCGAATGTGACCTTGACTATGTGCCCAATGAAGCGGTGAGGGAAGAGGTAAAGGTAGCCCTTTCCAATTCCTTTGGTTTTGGCGGAACAAACGCGAGCCTGGTCTTCAAAAAGATTGATGTATGAGGAGCTTGAGAAAAGATTAGGCTACACCTTCAAAAACAGAGAACTGCTCAAGCAGGCTCTAACTCATGTTTCCTACGCAAAGGACAGAGGGACAAGACACTATGAGACCCTTGAGTTCCTCGGTGATGCCCTCCTTAACTTTCTTATTGTTGATCTCCTCGTTGAGGCGTTCCCCGATAAAAGGGAAGGTGCTCTTGCTTCCCTCAAGGCATATCTGATCAGTGAGGACTTTTTCAATGAGCTTGCAAGGGATCTTGATCTTGTTCCCTACATCCTTATAAGCAGGGGAAAGAAGAACGTTTCAATCATCGGTGATGTCTTTGAGGCTCTTTGGGCGGCCATTTACCTTGACAGCGGAAAGGACACAAATCTTGTGAGAGACCTCTTCCGTAACATCTTTAAGGAAAAGATAATAGAAGTGATAAAAAGGAGAAAAATAAAAAGGGATTACAAAACAATGCTTCAGGAAATTACCCAGAAGAGGTGGAAGGAGAGACCCGAATACAAGGTGGTCAGCGTAGAGGGACCAGAGCACGCCAAGGTCTTTACCGTTGAGGGTTCAATAAAGGGCTACAGGGCTCTCGGAAGAGGGAGAAGCAAAAAGGAAGCTGAACAGGAAGCGGCTAAAATCCTTGTTAGAGAGCTTACCTCAGAGTAAGCCCTCCGCTCTGAGAGATGTAAAACTGTCATCTGCAATGATCAGGTGGTCAATAAGGCTGTAACCGAGGATCTCACAGGCCTCCTGAACTCTCTTTGTGAACCTGATGTCTTCTTCAGAGGGTTGGGGAGTTCCGCCTGGATGGTTGTGGGCAAGAATGATACCGTAGGAGGATGTCTCAACCGCTTTCTTTAAAATGTCTCTTGGCTCGGCAAAGACACGGTTAAGGGATCCAACCGCAACGGTTTCAACCTCAGCAACCCTGTTTGCTGTATCAAGGTAAAGGGCTATGAGTGTTTCCTTTGTGGAGTCAAACCTTCCTCTCAGGAGATTGAAAGCATCTTCAGGGGACATTATCCGAACACCGTTGTACGGTTCCCTGATTCTCCTTGAAAGTTCTATTAAAGCCTTTATCTGTGCCCCTTTGACCTTTCCTACACCGAAGGTGTCAATCAACTCTCTGATGGTCATTCTTTCCAGATCCTTCCAGCCTGCTTCTACCAGTTCTCTGCATAGATTGAGAATGTCCCTGTCCCTTGTCCCGGTCCTTAGGATCACCGCAAGGAGCTCTGCCTCTGACAGACCCTGTGGTCCTTTGTGGATAAGCTTTTCGGTTGGTCTGAGATCTTCAGGTATATCCTTCAGCCTTTTTGTCTCATACCTCATCCCTCTCTCCCTTCTTAATCTTCTCTATTAGTATCTTTTCAACCCTCCTCTCGTCACTTGAGATTACCTTCAGTCTGAAATCGCCTATTGTAAATACTGCATCTTTCGGAGGAACTCTTCCTGCCATGAAGGAAATTAATCCGCCAACAGTACTGAAGTTCCCATCAGGTGCCTTGAGACCTGTTATTCTCTCAAGCTCGTTAACCTCAAGCTTTCCGTCCACAATCCACCTGTTCTGACTGATCTCTCTTATGAGTTCCTGATCACCTTTTTCGGTGTGAATGCTCCCGACAATTTCCCTGAGTATATCCTCAAGGGTAACTATCCCGATCATAACCCCCCTCTCATCAACAACCACTGCAATATGCTCTTTATTCTCTTTGAACTTTTCAATAACATCTGGCAGGGGCGTGTACTCCGAGAATATGAGGATCTTTCTGACGTACTTTTTAAGAGGTTCCTGAGGGCTGGCATTTAATAGATCATAGGCGCTGACGTAACCCGTGATGTCGTCAACCCTAACTCTGTAAACGGGTATCCTTGAAAAACCGCTTTCCTTTATCTTCTCCACCCCCTGATTAACGCTTGCATTTTCGGAGATCATGACCGTTTCGTAGAGAGGCTTGACGATCTCTCCCACTCTCCTGTCCTTGAAGGATATGATGTTTGAAATTATCAAGCTCTCATAATCTGCAAAGGTCTTCTTTTCCCTGAGGAGGTGGATTATATCCTCTCTCCTCACGCCTGAGCCCTTTGTCGCAAATCTGCTTGAAACAGTCCTGCTTATTACACGTGATAGAACGAGGAGTGGTTTGAGGGGGATCCTCAGCTTGTCAAGGATAAAGAGACTGGGTACTATTATCCTGTTGGCATAGTGCTGAAAGAAGCTTTTGGGAATGATTTCACCAAAGACTATCGTGAATATCACCAGAGTCTCCGCAAGGAGAACCTCAAACCCCGAAATCTGAGGGAAGTACCTGGTCATGGAGATCAGAGCGAGAGTGTAAAGGGTAGCTGCGAAGACAAGGCTAACAGTGTAGCCGAGCATGGTAAGGGTGACGTATTCCTCTGGATTCTCAAGGAAATGAAGGATGTACTTCTGTTTGTTTTTCCTGTAAAGTGCCTTTAGTGTGCCCTTTTCAGCACTCAGGAGAGCTATTTCAGAGCCAGCAAAGAAGCCCTCAAGAGCTATAAAGAAGGCAACGCCTATGAAGAAACCTATCAGTTCCATGCGATTATAACCCTCTCGTAGCCTGAGTAATCACGAAAGACCTTGAGTTTTTTGAAGCCTTTAGTTTCCATAGTCTCTTTTACCTTCTGCGACTGATCATGGCCTATTTCAAGGGCAATTAAACCACCTCTCTTTAATACTTTCAATGAATCTTCAACAAGCATCTCAATAAATTCAAATCCCTCTCTTCCACCAATAAGGCTATGGCGCCCCTCAATCCTAACCTCTGGGGAGAGACTTTCCCACATTCCTTCTGGGATATATGGGGGATTTGAAACCACAAAGTCAACTTTAGTCCCTCGGAAGGGTTCAAAAAGGGATCCGCACCTTACTTTGAGTCTATTCTTTACACCGTGTGCTACCGCATTTTCATGGGTTAACTGAACTGCCTCTGGGTTGATATCTGTTCCAAGCATTCTGAGATTCTGTCTTTCGAGAAGAAGGCTAATGGATATACAGCCACTTCCCGTGCCGACCTCAAAACCCTTGAGCTTTTCCCTTTTGGGTATCAGTTCAAGCACCTTTTCAACAAGAATTTCCGTCTCGGGCCGTGGAACGAGAACCCCTTTGCTAACCTTAAAGACCCTCCCGAAGAATTCCCATTCACCGATCAGGTATGCAGTTGGAATACCCCTTTCTCTTTCCTTTATCAGTTCCCTGAATTTCTTTTCCACTTTCTGTGGGACTTCACTTTCCAGGAGAAGTTGAATTTTTGGAACCTCCACCTTCAGGAGTTTTGCCAGAATTATTTCCCCGTCCCTCCTCAGTTCCTGTGGCAGGCTTGAAATCAGCTCCCTTAGTTTCATTCTTCAGGCTCCTCTCGATAATAGAACCCTTCTCACCCTTGGGTACAACAGAAAGTATTACAGCAAGAACAAGAAAGGTTCCCCCGAGCCAGTAGGTAGCCTTTGTAAGGATAGTGTCAACCCCGCCGGCACCAAAGATTGACTGCCCCATGGCACCCCCAAAGGCTGCACCAACATCACCTCTTCCCTTTTGAAGAAGGGAGAGAATGATCAGGAGGACAGCAACTATAACGAATAGTGTCAGCAGAAAGTAGTACATTGGCACTTAATATTAAAACAGATCTATTCAGCTGTGTATTAGTTTAAGAAACTCTTCCCTTGTTTTCATGTCCTTGAGGAACGCACCGCGGAGGGCTGAGGTTGTTGTTATGTGTCCTGGGGACATGGCACCCCTTATTGACATGCAAAGGTGCTCAGCTTCAATTACAACGCCTACTCCCCTTGGCTTGAGTTCCCTCTCCAGAAAGTCCGCTATCTCTTCCGTGAGACGCTCCTGAACCTGGGGCTTGAGGGAGAAGGCTCTTACAGTCCGCACAAGCTTTGAAAGACCGCATATCACTCCGTCGGGTATGTAAGCTATGTGCACCTTTCCGAAGAAGGGAAGGAGGTGGTGCTCGCAGAAGGAATAGAACCTTATATCCTTGACAAGAACCATCTCGTTGTAGCTTCCAAACTCATCAAAGAGCTTCATGTCAAATTCTCTTTGCCTGTCAAACTCCTCCCACATGCGGGCGATCCTCTCTGGTGTTTCTCTGAGGCCTTCTCTGTCGGGGTCTTCTCCGATTCCCTCAAGGAAGAGTCTAATTGCCTTAATGATCTTGTCCCTGTCTATCAAAACTTCCTCCTGAATTGAGAGGATAAACCACCGCCTGCAGTGTCTTTTATGATTTTCCGCATTTTACCAGATAGTTCCATAGATTTTCCGAGGTTCTATTAATTATTTCCTTTCTTCTTCCCCTGAGTATTCCCATGGTTTTGTAAAGAAAGACCCTCTCAAGGGTTCCTATTAGCACCGCAAGGGCAAAGTCGGTATCTTCAATCAGGAGCCCTTTCCCCTTGAGATCCTCAAGGAACTTCCTTATCACTCCCGCAGGGAGTCTTCTAAACTTGCCTACCTCTGAACTCCTGAGGTAGTGAAAAATGTTAATAAATTTGAAGGCATCGGGATTGTTGAAGGCAAAGGTCAAAAACTGTTCAACCACCGATCTGAACTGTTCTTCCGAATTTTGTTGTGAATTGACAGCCCTTTCAATTCTTTCGGAAAGCTCGGAGGAGTATTGTTTGAACAGCTCAAGAACGATCTGATCCTTACTGTTGAAATGTCTGTAAATTGCACCCTCTGTTATGCCTACCGCTCTGGCTATGTCCCTGACCGTTGTTTCCCTTATTCCCTTGCTTGCGAAGAGTCTGAGGGCTTCATCAAGTATCGTTTCCCGTGTTTTTGCCATGAATAAACATTGTAATACCCGCCACTCCGTAAGCACCGTTTTTATAGCATACTTTTGTCTTTTCCCAGGTGATGCCCCCCAGTGCGTAAATGGGTATCTTAACCTTTTTAGCTGTTTCTTTTATTATGCCGGGGCTGAGGGGTTTGGCATTTGGGTGGGATGAGGTTTTAAAGATTGGTGAAATTGTTACAAAGTCTGCACCTTCTTCCTGAGCTCGGAGGGCAGATTCTGGAGAGTGGGCAGAAAGGCCGACAATTAGGTCTGGATTTATCACCTTCACCCTTGAGGGAGGGAAACTCTCTTCCGGAAGGTGAACGCCATCTGCACCAACTGCCATCGCAATGTCAAACCTCTCGTTAATTAGTAGCAGGGCGTCGTACTCCTTTGTCAGCTCTCTCACCTTCTTAGCGAGCCGGTAGTATTCCCTTCCGCTGGTACCCTTTTCTCTCAGCTGAATCATTCTCACACCCATATCAAGGACCTTTTTCAGGGTTCCGAGAAAATCCTTTCCGTAGACCTTTCTGTCCGTTATGGCATAAAGCCTTGGTAGCTCTTTCACCGTGGTATATAATATATAAGCCTTTAGCCGGAGTGGTGGAACTGGCAGACACGCTGTCTTGAGGGGACAGTGCCCTTCGGGGCGTGCGGGTTCGACTCCCGCCTCCGGCACCATGTAAATACCTACATAGAATCCCAGGAAATCCTCATTTTACAGGTTTTAAAGAGGTTTATTACGAATTTTTGGTTGCGGGGGGAGGATTTGAACCTCCGACCTCCGGGTTATGAGCCCGGCGAGCTACCAGGCTGCTCCACCCCGCGTTACCATTATATCACTGACAGCACTCGCCCCGCTGTCTTTTCTGGTATTCGCGGTAAAGGAGGTAGCCTGAGCCCAGGATAAGGATTATGATAAGAACCGCATCAACCATAACAGTTTTTATTTTATATTTTCATAGCGTGCCATGAAGGTTTCCTTAGTAACTCTCGGCTGCAGGATGAACCGGTTTGATACGGATTTTATGCGTACCCTATTTTCAAGCAGTGGTTACGAGGTAACCGAAGATTTTGACCATGCTGACGTCTATGTCATTAACACCTGCACGGTCACCTCCGGGGGAGACAGATCCTCAAGGCAGGCGATATACAGGGCAAAAAGGATAAACCCCTCTTCTATTGTAATTGCAACAGGATGCTATGCACAGGTCAGCCCCCAGGATCTTGCTGGTCTGAAGGAGGTGGACATAGTTGTTGGAAACACTCACAAGAGGGAAATCGTCAGGATCCTTGAAGAGCATATAGCCGGCAAGACAACCACCGTCCATGTGGGGAACATATTCAGAGAGAGGGACCTAAGGAACTTTGATGCGGTTACTTACTTTGAGGGTGTTAGGCCCTTTATAAAGATTCAGGAGGGATGCAACAAGTTTTGCAGCTTCTGCATTATCCCCTTTGCAAGGGGGAAGGTCAGGAGCGCACCACCCCGGAAGGTCATTCAGGAGGTGGATAGACTCGCACAGCTTGGTTTCAAAGAGATCGTTTTAACGGGCACACAGCTCTCTCAGTACGGCTGGGACCTTGGAACTTCTCTTTACGAGCTTCTCAGGTCACTCATAAAAACCTCTGTGGAGATCATAAGGCTCTCTTCTCTCCATATTGCTGAGCTTGATGATAGGACGCTTGACCTACTTACCTCGGAAGAGAAGATAGCCCCCCACTTCCATCTTTCCCTCCAGAGTGGTTCCAATCGTATTCTCAGAACTATGGAAAGAGGTTACACGATGGGTGAATACACTAAGGTTGTTGAAAGTATATGGACAAGGAGACCTTATTCCGCCATAGGAACTGATGTTATAGCGGGCTTTCCCGGTGAAAGTGAGAAAGATTTCAGGGAAACTGTGAGGGCTGTTGAGGAACTCCCCTTTGCCTACCTCCACCCCTTTCCCTACTCGGACAGAAAGGGGACAAAGGCGTCAAAATTGCATGGAAAAATTCCACCAGAGGTGATCAAGGAGAGAGTTGGATTACTCAAAGATCTTGACGGCAAAAAGCGTTCCTGGTTCTGGCGGATTAATGAAGGAAGGACCGTAAGGGCTGTGGTTCTCAAGAAGGGGGGCGTACTCACAGAAAACTACATTGAAATACCTGTTGATTTAAAAGCAGAGCCGGGAAGCCTTGTAAAGATTAGAATTCCGGAGGAGGAAGAGAATGATAGCTGACGTTGAAGCTGTTATATCTACGGTTAAAAATAAAACACTCAGGCGTATTGGTGAAAAAGTCCTTGAGGAAAAGAGGATAGATGAGGAAGAGGCTGTTGCCCTTTTTAAAGAGGCAGACCTGACCTTTCTCGGCGTCCTGGCAGAGCACATAAACAGGAAAAAGAACGGTAACAGAGCCTACTTCATAGTTAATCGCCAGATTAATCCAACCAATATCTGTGTTTACCAGTGCGACTTCTGTGCCTTTGGTGTCAGGAAATCTGACCCTCAGTCCTATGAGATGAGCGATGAGGAGATACTCAGAAAGGTTGAGGAAACCTACAGGATGGGGGGAAGGGAGATCCATATGGTTGGAGGTATACCCCACCACTGGGGTTACGATAAGTACATTCACCTCGTCAGGCTCATCAAGGAAAACTTTCCCCAGATGGTGGTAAAAGCCTGGACAGCCATTGAGATCCATCACATGGCAAAGATCTCTGGCAGAACATACGAAGAGATTTTAAAGGACCTCATTGATGCAGGCCTTGATGCAATTCCGGGCGGAGGGGCAGAGATCTTTTCTGAGAGAGCAAGGATGATAATTTCTCCCAATAAAGCGAACGCAGAGGAGTATCTGGAGGTTCACAGAACCGCCCACAGACTTGGTATCCCAACTAACGCAACTATGCTTTACGGCCATGTTGAGACCGTTGAGGAAAGGGTTGAGCACATGGCTAAGCTAAGGGAAATTCAGGATGAGACGGGGGGTTTTCAGGTTTTTATTCCCCTGGCTTACTGGCCGGAAGGAACAAGGCTCGGGGGAAACCGCACCTCCTCTGTTGATGACCTGAAAACCATAGCCATATCCCGGATCTTTCTTGATAACTTTGACCACATAAAGGCTTACTGGGTTACACTGGGAGAAAAGGTTGCCCAAATAGCCCTGAACTTTGGTGCGGACGACCTTGACGGCACCATTGAAGAGGAAAGGATCGTCCACAGCGCAGGGACCAATTCAGCCTACGGTCACTCGGTGGAGAGGCTCGTTTCTCTGATAAGAAAGGCAGGGAAGGTGCCCATTGAGAGGGACACCTTTTATAACACGGTTAAAATTTACGACTGATTGCCTTTGCTCTGCTCCTCTATCAGTTTGACAAGTTTTGTAGAGGCTTCAGCGGTTTTAACAAGGGCAACGAGGCCTTCAAACCAGATTCTTATAAAAACAAGGGAAACAGGGATTCCTATAAGTGCCATAATAGTATTGGAAAAGCCGCCCTGGAACATCATTATAAGCCACATGACGGTAACGATTGCATAGGTTACGTACATTAAAATCCCTGCAATAGCAGGCGTTATGTACCTCTCAAACTTAGCATCAAAAATTGACCTGATCACGTTTTCCATAGCTCCCTCCTTACCCTTTCTTGCAAATATTTTAAAATCTTTTAA
>JALTVH010000167.1:0-184 GCA_027049085.1 Aquificaceae bacterium
TGGCTATGAAAGTCGGATCAAGGCTCTTTGATGACCTCAAAGCCCAGCCTGCGGATCTCTACGTTTCGGACTGTCCCCTTGCAAGCCACATGATTGAGCTCGGTACGGGCAAAGTGCCTCTCCACCCTCTTGAGGTTCTTTACAGAGCATACGGCGTGTGATTCATCAGCTTTTTCAGGAACTT
>JALTVH010000167.1:194-791 GCA_027049085.1 Aquificaceae bacterium
CTGCTGGAGGTCGGTGAAATGAGGAAGGTCAAAAGAGAGGATGTCCTCAACCTCTACGAGTACGAAAAGGTTCGTCCCGAAAAGCTGAAGGAGATTACTCAGATCAAAAAGAAAAGGCGTGTTTTTGTTGGTGATAAGGTGACCTTTGTATTTGAGAACTATGATACTGTGTGGTTCCAGATTCATGAGATGATAAGAGCGGAGAGGATGGTCAAGGAAGAGGAGATTCAGTTTGAGATAGACACCTACAATGACCTCATTCCTGAATCAAATCAGCTTTCAGCAACTATGTTCATTGAAATCCCAAACGAAAAGGAGAGAAAGGAAACCCTTCCCAAATTGGTGGGCATTCATGACTGTGTTTTTCTCCACATAGGTGGAAAGCATTCTGTCAAAGCAAGGGCTGACGAGAAGAGCCAGATGGACTACGAATCGGGAAAGGCTTCCGTAGTTCACTTCTTAAAGTGGGACCTCACCCCCGAGCAGGTGGAAGACTTCAAAAAAGAGAGGGTCAGGATTGAGATTAACCATGAGAATTACAAAGCCCTTGCGGAGATCCCAGAGGAGGTTCACAGGGAGCTAATAAAGGATCTTGAA
>JALTVH010000167.1:801-3454 GCA_027049085.1 Aquificaceae bacterium
AACCTCCCGCAGAAAGGCGGACAATCTCATCAGAGAGGGGAGGGTAAAGGTAAACGGTGAGGTGGTCAGAGACCTGGGTGTGAAGATAGACCCTGAAGTTGACAGGGTTGAGGTTGACGGAAAGGAAGTCACTCAGCCACCAAAGAGGTACATAATCCTCAACAAGCCGGCCGGCTACCTCACCCAGCTCGGTCCTTCCCAGAGCGGAAAAAGGACCCTTGACGAACTGCTCAGAGGCGTTGCAGTCAGGGTATTCCCAGCGGGAAGGCTTGATTACAACACGGAGGGTCTCCTTTTTCTCACAAATGACGGTGAGCTTGCCAACCGCGTCCTCCATCCCCGCTATAAGCTCCCGAAGGTTTACCACGCCCTCGTTAAGGGAAAGGTAGGCAGGAACAGGCTACGGTCTCTGGCAAAAGGGACTGAGCTTGAGGATGGCTTTGCAGAGCCCGATTCGGTCAGGATTCTTGAGTACATGGCTGGTAACACACTGATAGAGATTACCTTTCATGAAGGGAGAAAGCACATAGTTAAGAGGTACATGGCAAAGATGGGTCATCCGGTCATAAAGCTCAAGAGGGTTGCCATAGGACCTCTCAGGCTCGGTAACCTCCCGTCAGGAAAATGGAGGGATCTGACGGAGTCAGAACTCAGGAAGCTGAAAAGATCGGTTGGTTTAAAATGATCTTAAAAAAGGAGGTCTCACTATGAAGTTTTTCCTTGATACAGCTGACATTGAGCAGATCAGGACAGCAAACAGCTGGGGTATCCTTGATGGCATCACCACAAACCCGACCCTTGTCTCCAAAACGGGCAGGCCCTTTAAAGAGGTTGTGAAGGAGATCCTTGAGGAAGTTGACGGACCCGTTAGCCTTGAAACGGTTTCCCTTGATGCTGAAGGGATGATAAAGGAGGGAAGGATCCTCGCTGAGATGGGGGAAAACGTTGTTGTGAAGATACCGATGACTCCCGAGGGTATGAAGGCAGTCCAGACCCTTGAGTCCGAAGGGATTCCAACGAACGTCACCCTTGTATTCTCGCCCTCTCAGGCTCTCATTGCTGCGAAGGCAGGTGCCTCTTACGTTTCACCTTTCCTCGGGAGGATAGATGACATCTCAGGTGAGGGGATGAAGCTAATCAGAGAGATCAAAGAGATCTTTTACAACTACGAGATTGATACGGAGATCATCGTCGCCAGCGTAAGACATCCGATGCACGTGGTTGAGGCGGCTCTCATCGGTGCCGATATCTGCACCATGCCCTTTGGGGTTCTTGAAAAACTCTTCAAGCATCCACTTACAGACAGGGGAATAGAACTATTCCTCAAGGACTGGGAGAAGGTTCCCGACAAGCCCTTTTAGCTTTTTACTACGCTGATAACCTCGCTTGAGGTGGTTATGCCCCTCTTTATCTTCTCTATTCCGTCCTCTATCATTGTCCTGAAACCCTTCTTCCTTGCGAGTTTCTTTATCTCATTGGAATCCTGAGTCTGGGTTATAAGAGAACGAAGGTCGTCATCAATGGTCAGCACCTCAAAGATGGCGATCCTACCCCTGTAGCCTGTACCAAGGCAGCTGTCACAACCTTTCCCCCTGTAAAACTTTTCTATCCTTCCCTCAATACCAAGTTCCCTAAGCTCTTCTTCCGATGGTTCATACTCTTCCCTGCAGTTGTCGCAGATGCGTCTCACGAGTCTCTGGGCTATTACGCCCTCAAGGGAGCTGGCGATCAGGAAAGGCTCTATTTCCATATCCGCAAGCCTTGTGATTGCAGAGGGTGCATCGTTGGTATGAAGGGTTGAGAGGACAAGGTGACCTGTCAGCGCAGCGTGGACTGCGATATCTGCAGTTTCCGAATCCCTTATCTCACCGACCATTATAATGTCCGGATCCTGCCTTAGAACTGACCGCAGTCCGCTTGCAAAGGTCAGACCTACCTTTGGGTTAACCTGGATCTGACTTATCCCTTTGATCTGATACTCAACTGGATCCTCAATGGTGATGATGTTTTTGCGCGGGTCTTTGACATAAAGGAGCATGGCATAAAGGGTGGTTGATTTACCTGCGCCGGTGGGTCCTGTGACCAGAACTATCCCGTAAGGTTTTTTTGCAAGGTCTTTTACCCTTTCCTCTTCCTCTTCAAGGAGCCCGAGCTGTTCTAAGGTCAGGAGAGAACCGGTCTTGTCGAGGAGCCTCAGAACTACCCTCTCCCCAAAGACAGTTGGCACCACCGATACTCTTATGTCAAGGTCTCTATTCCCTATCTTCACGCGTATGCGTCCATCCTGAGGAACCCTTTTCTCCGCAACATTAAGGTTGGACATTACTTTGATCCTTGAGACAACGCTCTGGTAGGTTGAGGTTGGGATAGTAAGAACGTCGTGGAGAACACCGTCAAGCCTTAGCCTCACAACCGCCTGATCCTCATAGGGTTCAAAATGTATGTCCGAAGCTCCGACCGTTGAAGCCTTGATGAGCATAGAGTTTACAACGCTAACTGCGGGGCTGTCGTCCTGGGCGTGTAGGAGGTCAAGCCCCTCTGACTTTTCCTCCTCTTCTCCCTCAATATGTATGTCCTCCGCAGATAACCTTTCCTGAAGCTCCCTTGCAAATTCATCGGGCGGTACAACCACAAGCTCAACATCCTTTCCCGT
>JALTVH010000168.1 GCA_027049085.1 Aquificaceae bacterium
CCTCCCGATCTCCTTGGGGCAGTTGGTTACGCCCAGTACCATCCGGTAGTCCCCAACAACAGCTCCCAGGCAAGAGAAAGGAACAGGAGGATTGAGTTTTGCATAAGGTTGAATCCGTGAGGTGAACAATGGCTTTTAAGAAGAAGGAAGATTGCAAAAAGCCACCTGCTTGGCTAACATCTTTTAGCGATCTTATGTCCCTCCTTCTCACCTTTTTCATCCTCATCTACGCTATGAGCAGTCTTGACGTTGCCCAGCTTGCAAAATTTCTCTCCTATTTTCAGCCTGACCAGAAGTTCCACGTTATTAAGAACTCTATCCTTCAGCCAATAGCACCACCTCCCAAGGAGGTTGCCTTCAAAATCAAAAGAAGAATAAAGAAAACCCTTCCTCCCTGGGCTTTTCAGATCGTTGTAACGGCCGATTTTGTAAAGTTGAGACTCTTTGACAAGATATTCTTTGAGAACGGGACCTACAGACTTACTCCGAGGGCAAAGAAGACCCTTGATGAGCTTGCTGAGGTTTTAAAGGGGCTCGGTGACGCCTACATAAGAGTGGAGGGACATGTTAGCCCCGTGACGGAGGTGAGGGATCCGCTGGTTGGCGACAGATGGGGGCTTTCCATCAGAAGGGCTACGGAGGTTGTAAGGTACCTTCAATCAAAGGGTATAGACCCTGCAAGGATGTCTGCAGGTGGATACGGAGATAAGAGGCCCCTTTACACTTGGCGCCAGCCTATTTTGATTGAACGAAACAACAGGGTGGAGGTTTACATAACCATTGCAAAGCCCAGGGAGTAAAATAACGATTTATGAGGCTGGGGGTCAACATTGACCATGTTGCTACAGTCCGTCAGGCGCGCAGGACTTTTGAACCGAGCCCGGCCTTTGCTGCCCTTATAGCCCAGCAGGCTGGTGCCGACCAGATAACCCTCCACCTCAGGGAAGACAGGCGCCACATTCAGGATAGAGACCTTGAGCTGATAAAGGAGCTTGTGATAATTCCCGTTAATCTTGAGATGGCGCCCACCGATGAGATGGTTGAGACAGCCCTGAGAGTGAAGCCAGACAGGGTAACGCTTGTACCTGAGAGAAGGGAAGAGATCACAACAGAAGGTGGACTTGACGTCAGTTCTCTCTCAAGCAGGATTAAAGGGATCGTTGAAAGGCTGAAGGAGGCTGGCATTGAAGTATCCCTTTTCATAGACCCCGACGAAGAGCAGGTGGTGGCAAGCTCAGGCTGCGGTGCTGACGCTGTTGAACTCCACACTGGAAGATACGCAGAACTCTGGAATTCCCATGATTTTGAGGGGGCAAGAAAAGAAGTAGAGAAGATACGAACCTGCGCCAAAAGGGCGAGGGAACTTGGTCTTAGGGTTTACGCAGGGCACGGATTGACCTACCACAATGTGAAGGAGATAGTGGAGCTGAGAGGTCTCATTGAGGAATTGAACATAGGTCACTCAATAATTGCCAATTCCGTTATATTTGGTCTTGAGAGGGCGGTCAAAGAGATGCTTAGCCTGATCAGGGGAGGTTGATGATGCAGAAGATCAGGAAGGCGGTCCTTCCGGTGGCGGGATGGGGGACAAGGTTCCTCCCTGCAACAAAAGCGATGCCCAAGGAGATGTTTCCCATAATTGACAAGCCTGTTATTCAGTTCATAGTTGAGGAGCTCCTCGGTGCGGGAATAGAAAACATCATCTTTGTGACCGGCAGGCACAAGAGGCCCATAGAGCACCACTTTGACATAAATTCTGACCTTGAGAGGCACCTTGAGGAAGCCGGGAAAGAAGCGATTCTTGAAAATATCAGGGAAGTCAGCCACATGATCAATCCGATTTATATTCGTCAGAAACAACAGCTCGGCCTGGGGCACGCGGTTCTGACTTCTGAGCCTGTGGTCGGTCAGGAACCATTCATCGTTTCGCTGGGAGACATAATCCTTGAAAAAGGGAGAAAGGCTCTCAGTGATATGATCAGCATTTACAACAGGTTTGGAAAAAGCGTTATCGCTCTTTTTGAGGTTCATCCATCAGAAACTAACAAGTACGGAATAGTTGATGTAAAAGAGGTTGAGGAAGGTGTTTATAAAGTTGAGGACCTCGTTGAGAAGCCTGACTCCGGAGAAGCGCCCTCAAACCTTGCGATCGTCGGACGTTACATATTCACACCTCTCATCTTTGAAAAGCTTAAGGAAACCAAGCCCGGTAAGGGTGGTGAGATTCAGCTCACCGATGCAATGAGAATGCTCCTCGAGGATGAGGTTATCTACGCTTACAAAATTGAAGGTAAGGTTCATGACACTGGCAACCCGATTGACTACCTCAAGACGGTTATTGATTTTGCCCTGGAACGAGAGGACCTCAGGGAAGACGTCCTTGAGTATCTTCAGGAGGTTATCAGTAGATATACCCAATTGATAGATACACCCTGACGCTCGGCACAGGGACGTCAAGGGGTGTCAGAGCCCTTGCAACATCAAGTCTTATGAATCCGGCGGGCGAACTGACACCAATAGCGGTACCGATATCAAACTTGGGGGACTTCTGGGCTTTCTCGAAGCTTTCATCCACGTTTCCCATTTCCCCGTAGAAGGCGGTCCACAGAGGTCCATAAACCCTGAACATAGTCTCAAGCCTCCCGAAGTAAAAGACTCTCCCGCCAAAGGGGTAGCCTATACTTTCAAAGTTATAGCCCCTCATGTCTCTGAGTCCTCCAAGGAAGAACCTGTCGAAGATGGGTGCTTCTTCTTCCACACTTCCCCCCGCAAGCCGTGTGTTAACCGAGAGCCAGCTAAGGACCTCCTTCAGAAGGAAGGTGTTAACCTCAATCTTTGAGTAGTTCCTGTCCCACTCTGCTCTCGTATAGCGGATGCTAACGTGGCTCATGTTTTTTGGGTTAAGCATGTCGTCCCTTTTCTCACGAACAAAGAAGATTCCGTACCTGTTTAGTCTGTAAGTTCCTGCTCCGTAACCCTCAACCCTGTTTTCTGTTCCTGAATAGAAAACGCTAAGTGTGTACCACCGCCAGGGCCTGTAACCCAGTGTTGCAGAATAGCCAGTGGTGTCAAGGTCAAAGCTTTCGTGAAACTCAAACCGCCTGAAGAGGGCGGTATCTATGAAGTGTTTCCAGGTAAAGAAAAAGTTGTCCGAAAGCCTCGCCTCGTAAATTCTGTACCTTTCGCTGTAAGAGATTGAGAAGCCGGCTATCATTCCAAGACCGAAAAGGTTTTTGAGTTTTAGCCCTGCATCAACCTTGAACTTCTCTTCCGTGTTATATCCAACACCCCCTTCGATCACCCCCCTCTTATCCTCTCTGACCTCAATGAGTCTGTGAACCAGTTTCTTTTCCCTGTCTATGTATGCCTCAATTCTTGCGCCAGTAAAGATCTCGCTCTGTATCATATTCCACATGGTTTCCTCTTCTGCGATAGATGAGTAATAATCCTGTTTGACGGTTATGTAATCAATTTCCTTTGCCTTTGTCTTCTCGTTTCCGTAAATAACCAGCTTCCCGTACCTGTATCTCGGACCTTTATTGACATCGTAAATGTACCGGAGCTCAAGTTGGTCTGAGGATTCCTCAACCTTTACCTCAACGGAAAAATCACCCTCAAGGTAGCCCTGCGACAGAAAATACCTCTTTAGCTCTCTGTTCAGCTGCTCAAGGATATCCTCATCAAGGATAGCGGGCAGTCCCGCTCCCAATTTTTCAAAAATAGACCTTACTTCCGGGTCCTTCCCCCGATAGGTGATATCCTTGAGTATAACCTTCTTACCCTTTTTTACCTGAACATTGATCCGAACCTTCTTATCTTTAGTCAGTGTCTTTTCCTCTGTGGTGACCTCAGCGTAGAGATATCCTTCCTTCCTGAGCTTCTCTTTAAGTTTACCGACTACCTCTGAGATCTTTTCCCTTTCGTAATACTGGGGGAATTCAAGATCTGACTTTCCCTCAACCTCAACCCTGTACCTTGGTCCCTCTCTTATCCTGAAAACTATCTCACCTTCTGAGAAGGTGTAATCCACGCTGACTTCAAAGAAACCCTTTGACCTGTAAAACTCTTCAATCTTTGCCCTTGAAATTTCCAGAAAAAAGTAATCTATACCTGATGATCCCTCAAAGATCAGACTCCTCAGCTCCTGATCTCCACCAAAATCATTTCCCTCAAAGCTTACCCTGTATCTCCTCCCTTCAATGACCGTGTAGTGAGGAACAGCAACTTTTCCCTTTCCGGAAAGTGCCCTCATGGTTGCTACAGGATGGTTTAAAAGGTTAGATATACCTCTGAGTACTGATGAGAAAAAGCCCTTCAGCCCGGGACCTCCAAGGGGGAGGAGAACTCTTCCAAAGGAACGCCTGATGTTCTTCTTTTCAATTCTCTGAAAGTAGACTATGCTCTCGTAAAAACCCACCTTTTTGAGAAATCTGGACAGCCTCTCCTGAGCATTTTTTGCCTCGGATTCCTTGAATATGTCACCCACCCTCAGTGAGGTTTCTTTCAAGGCCCTGCTGAAGCTCACAGACCTCAGGCCTTCAAAGTACGGGTATCCAAGGTAGTATAGATCTCCCTCGTTAACCTCAACTACTACCTCCATGTAACCATTTCCGAGCTCATTCAGCTTTATCTTTATTTCAGCATCAAGGAATCCTCTCTCTGCATAAAATCTTTTCAGGTTCTCAACTGCGGTTGAGGGGTCAAACTCAATGATCGGTTCACCCTCCCTGACCCCTAACAGGTTCCTTATCTCCGAATCGCTGGCGAACCAGTTTCCTTTTATCCTGATTTTCTTTGCTATGGGGTATCTTTCAATAAAAACAACCGTATCTTTGCCTCTGAATGAAATATTTATGTCCTTAACATCTTTTATGTTCTGAAGCGTCCAGAGGAGTAGAGGGAGATCTTCCTCGGTGAGGAACTCGTTAAGATTGCTGTTTCTGAGGGGATAATTGGATTCAATGATTATCTTGGAAAAGGTAGATGATATAAGTATCAGAAGGAGAAGAAACAATCTCATTTTCAATAATGAGTATAATGTAAGCGATGATCCCCAGATACACGAGGAAAGAGATATCACACATTTGGAGCGACCTTAACAAATTCAGAAAGTGGTGGGAAGTTGAACTTGCGGTCGTAAGGGCATGGTCAAAGTTAGGTAAGGTGCCCGCTGAAGCAGTTGAGGAAATTGAAAAGAAGGTAGAAGTCACTGACGAAACCGTTGCAAGGATCTCAGAACTTGAAAAAACGTACAAACACGATGTCCTTGCTTTTGTAACCGCGGTAAGTGAGCAGGCAGGTGAGTGGGGGAGGTTCATTCACCTCGGGATCACTTCCTCCGATGTAATTGATACAGCCCAGGCTCTCATAATGAGGGAGTCCCTTGAGCTGCTCATCCGTGATGTTGATAAGGTCATGGAAAAGATAAGGGAACTTGCCTTTAAGCACAGAGACACGATCATGATGGGTAGAACCCACGGGGTGCACGCTGAACCCACAACTTTCGGACTTAAGATGGCTGTCTGGTATGACGAGATGAGGAGAAACAGAGAGCGCCTTATGGGTGCAAGGGACAGAATATCGGTGGGGAAGATATCGGGTGCGGTTGGAACGTATTCCAACATAGATCCCAGGGTGGAGAGCCTTGCCCTTAAGGAGCTCAGCCTGAAAAGAGAGCCCGCCTCAACGCAAGTAGTCCACAGGGACAGACATGCTGAGTATCTCTGGGCGGTTGCAATAACGGCTTCATCCCTGGAGAAATTCGCCACCGAAATCAGGCATCTGCAGAGAACAGAGGTGCTTGAGGTTCAGGAACCCTTTTCCAGGGGTCAGAGGGGATCTTCGGCAATGCCTCACAAAAAGAACCCAATTCACTCAGAAAGGATATGCGGTCTTGCAAGGGTTATAAGGTCATACCTTATTACAGGCCTTGAAAACATAGCTCTCTGGCACGAAAGGGACATATCCCACTCATCAGCGGAAAGGGTGATCCTTCCCGATGCGTCAATCGCCCTTGACTACATACTTAACTTATTCAGTGAGATCCTCGGGGGGCTGGTAGTTAATAAAGAGAGAATGACAGTAAACATGGACCTATCCCTGGGACTTTACTCCTCTTCAAGAGTCCTCGCCCTCCTTGCTGAGAGAGGTATGGACAGGGACAGTGCCTATGACCTTGTTCAGAGGCTTGCCATGGAGAGCTGGGAAAAGTCAGTTCCTTTCAAGGACCTTCTTTCCTCCAGTGAAGAAGTATTGATGTACATCAAAAAAGAGGAGCTGGAGTCCATCCTTGACCCGTACAGCTTTGTAAGACACAGAGAGGAAGTTTTCAAAAGGGTGTTTGATCAGGAAACAAGCTGATCAAGTTTCTCCTTAAGAATTTGATAAGCGGTCTCCTTGACGATGTTTTCTATGTCAACCTGCCCAAAGACCCTCTCAATTTCTGTCCTAACGAGGTCAGAGATAAGCCCGCCTATCTCGGTCATCTTTTCATCGATAGCTCTTGTAACAATTTCTTTTATATGTGCCTCAAGCTCTGCAGAGCTTAATGCGTGTGCTGAAGGTACCTCGGTTGCTTCGTAAGTCGGCTGTAGAGGTTCCTCCTGAACCTCCTGTTTTTGCTCTTCTATGATCTTTCCAAGAGCCTCAAGGGCAGGTATCTCTTCTTCAGCTTCTTCGGCTGGAGATTCAGCGGGGACTTCTTCCTGTACCTGCTCAATTACCTCTTCAACCTCTTCGGGCTCTATTTCCGGAACCTCTTCAATCTCCGGTGTTTCCTGAACTGTTGGTTCTTCCTGAACCTCTGCTACAGCTGGCTCAGGCTCCGGTTCCGGTGGAGGCGGTGTCTCTTCAACCGGTGCTGGTTCCTGAACCTCTTGATGGACCTCTGCAGGAACAGCGATCTGTGCGATCAGGTCCCTTATCCTGCCCGGGTCTGTGTCCCTTGAGAGGGATTCCTTCTTGTCAAGGGGTATGCCCTCAACGTTTATGGGGAAGAGGTCGTCTACGAGTATTATGTACGGCTTGTCCTTCATGTACTGATCGTTGGAGAGGTCTATAAGACCCTTTTCTGCAATAACGCCTGAAATTGCATCAAAGATAACGACAGAGGCATCCGAGCCTTTCTGAATAGCCTGCCTCACTGTCTTCACACTCTCTACCTGATACTGACCTCCGAGAGCGTTCCTGATAGAGTCTATGAGGGTCTGGTCAAAGGAAACAATAAGAACCTTATTCCCTCCGGCAGCAGGTGCAGTTGCAGGTTGCTCTTCTTGAACTTCAGCGGGTGCTTCCTCAACAGGTGCCTCCTCCACCGGTTCTTCCACTGAGGTTTCCTCAGGTACCTGAGCTTCCTCTGTTATCATTTCGGCCGCTTCCTGGGCAACCTCTTCAACATCAAGTGATGTGGGCTCAATCTCAAGCTCAGCTTCACCGGATACGGATTCAACAGCAGGTTCAACCTCCTCTGGCTGGGACTCCTCAACTAAGGAGGTGGGCTCAATCTCAATTTCCGGTTCTGGGGGTGCACTTGCCTGCTGGATCGCTTCCTGAACTTCCTCTGGGACAGCTTCTGAAGGTATCTCGGTAAGTTTTGAGGCTATGCTGGATGGATCTTCGTCTCTCGGTACCCGCATCTTGGCAGGGGGAATTATGTTGTTCATATCAACGGGGAACAGCTCATCGTAAAGGATCATGTACCTTGAGTTGCTGAATTTTTTTGTATAAAGGGTGTTGATATCCTCTTCAGAAATGGCACCCGAAATGGCATCGTAGACAACGACATCAATGTCGGAGGGTATCATCTTTATAGCTTCTTCGCTGTTTTTTGCAATAAACACCTCGTGGTCTGAGAAAGCCTCTTTGAGGCTTTCGGTCAGGGTTTTGTCAAAAGATACTATGAGTACCTTCATCCCTTTCACCTCACCTCTTTGTTATTCTATTACCTAAAATTGCATCAACGATCCTTTTCATCTCCTCTGCACTCTCTTCAGGAATGAGCTTTAGGGTTGCAAGGGTCAACCTCAGAGCCTTAATCCTTGAAAGCAACTCTTCTGTCAGGGTCTCTTTCTGGGTCAGCTGGAATTCCTTGATGGTGAAATAAAAGATGCTGAGATAGAGGAGAATGCTTGCTGTAAGGAGCCCAATGTACAGAGGCCTGTTTGAGATAAATAGGAAGTATCCCATCAGATCTATTTTTCTCACATACATATAGGCTACGTTGTTTTCAACCCTTAATGTAATCTGGATGTACTTTGACCTGTTGATCGGCTCTCCCACGTTAGTAGAGAGGAATTTACCTGCGGGTCTTTGCTGAAGCATAATAACCGTTTCTTCTGGATAGGGGATATCAATTTTCTGCTGACCTTCCTTCATTTTCATGAAGAAAGCGAGGGTATTGGTCAGAACCTTGCTGTCGCGGGTGTAGAGGTAATCGGTAAAGGAAATGTACAGGGAGGAAATAACAAATCCCAGGAGAAATATCCAGAGTATGAAGATGAACAGGTTTCTCATTCAGTTTCCTCCCACTGTTATATCCTCGGCAAGCAGGGATGGGGAACCTATGTTTCCATAAAATTTAAGATCATTCCCCACCGCAACTATTTTATTCCACAGGTCAAGGATATTTCCAGCAATTGTAACACCTCTTACGGGTCTAACAGGTTTGCCACCCTGATAAATAACACCACCGGCGCCCAAGGAAAACTCTCCGGACACGGGATCAACCGTGTGAAGACCCATCAATTCAAGAACAAGGAAAACCTTATCATGTTTACTTAGAAGTTCTTCAAAGGGAGTATCTCCCTTCTCAATGTAAAGATTTGTGTATCCTGAGGCTGGAAGTGAGCGGAACCCGCTTCTTTCCCCGTTTCCTGTTGGCTCTGAACCAGAGAGGGTTGCTGTATAAAGGCTGTGAAGGAAACCATTGAAAACTCCCTTGGTGATAATTTCTTTGCGCATCTGGGGTACACCCTCACCGTCGTAGGGAAGGGTTGAGTAACCTCCCCTTAGAGTTCCATCATCAATTATAGTGAGGAGTTCCGTTGCAACGGACTCTCCTGTCCTGTCTTTAAGGAGTGTTTTGCCCTTTACTAAGGAGTCCCCAAGGAACATCTGAGCAAAGGCTGACAGAAGCATGGCAGAGGAATCCCTGAAAAGCACAACTGGCATGACTGAGGTTTCAACAGGCGAAGGATTAAGAAGGGAAACTGCTTTAAAGACAGCATCACTGGCAATATCTTCTGGATCAAGTTCTGAGAATGTCCTTGATCCCCTGAACTCATAAGAAATTGATGAATCGCCCCCTTCCTCGGCGACCGTCGCTATCATTGAACCGTAAAAGGTTGCTTCGTAGGTGTATTCAACACCGTATGAGTTGTAGAAGCTCACCTCCGCCTGAGATTCAGAGAGTGAGGCTTTCCTTACAGACTTTATCCTGCTGTCAATCTTTTTTGCCATTTTTTCAAGGCTTATAGCGTATTCAATCTTTTCTTCCAAACTCCTGCCAACCCCCTCCTGATCAAATACGGAATCAACCTGGGATTTTTTAAGCTCTTGTACGAGTCTGTTGCCTCTGTCAGGTATCTGTATATTGCACATCTGAACTGCATCTGTGACGAGCCTGGCGATGGTCTCCTCCTTGAGATCAGAGGTATAGCAAAAGCCAACCTTACCCTCTTTTAGCACCCTCAGAGAAAGACCTGATTCTGTTGAAGAGGATAGGTTTTCAACTTCCTCATCGGAAGTCTCTATCTTAAGTTTCTTTCTCCTTTCCCAGTAAATTTCAAATTCGTATCCACCGGGTACCCTTGATTTAATAAGGCTCAGAATATCCTTCATCTTCATGATTTTAACCCATCATCAGTGAACAACCCGATATTCTTTCTCCTGTCTTTTCCTGTTAGATGTACTATCCTGTTCATCTGGATCAAACGTGATGTTGTGCTTGGATCGATCCTCTCCGACAG
The DNA here is from genome assembly GCA_027049085.1 of Aquificaceae bacterium. GTDB lineage: Bacteria > Aquificota > Aquificia > Aquificales > Aquificaceae > Hydrogenivirga. Next base: position 9,966 of record JALTVH010000168.1, read on the forward strand.
GTAAACCTTAAGACCCATTTCCTTATCTTCTTCTCCCTCGGCAGGTTCAATGAGGTAGTTTGTTGTTATTATGGTGCTTTTCAGGTGGTTGTATCGGTAAGATATTATGTAGGATAGAAGTTCCCTCTGCCAGTCAGAGAGCATTTCGCTCCCGAGATCGTCAAGAACTATTATGGGTAGGCTGAGGATTTTCTTAATTGCCTGGTTTATCTTTTTTTCTTCAATGAGAGACTTGAGCCTGTAGATCAGATCCTTTGTGTCAAAAAAGGCTCCCTTAATTCCCTTTTCCATATATATCTTTTTTAGAACACCGACCGCAAGGTGGGTCTTGCCAACGCCTGGTGGTCCTACAAAGGTTAGTCCTGTTCCAGATTCAGCGTCAAACTCTTTTACAAAGGCTCTTGCCTCTACGGAGGCCCTCCAGTCTGCGTTGGTCTCAACATTGAAGTTTTCAATTTCAGCAGAGTGGAAGCGAGGGGGTATTAGGAGAAGGGTATTAATGTTGGTTGAGGTAAACCTGCAGTCACAGAGCCTTACCGCGCCAGATTCTTCTTTAACAAAGCCCGTCCCTCCGCAGTTATCGCAAAGGATTTCCATCAATGATAATTTAGTCCTGAGGCGGAGCGAATATAGCTCTTTATGTAGTCATAGAGGCTTATGTAAGCAAGGCCAACGGAAGACCACAGCACCACACTTCCAAACTGGAATCCACCGAGGAACAGAATGATAGCTGTGTTTTCAAGGAAGGTTTTTGCCTTTCCCAGTGCTGATGCCTGCATTACAATACCCTGACCAACTGCAACGCTCCTCAGGAAGGATATAGCGAGCTCTCTTATGGTTAAAAGAATAACGGGGAGGGATTTAACATGGCCAGCTTCCACAAGGGCTATAAGAGTGGAGATCACGAGTACTTTATCCGCAAAGGGATCAAGGAGTTTGCCGAAGGACCCTTCCTCTCCTTTTTCCCTTGCAACCTTACCATCAATCAGGTCTGAGAGAGCACCAAGAAGAAAAAGGATCAGTGCAAGGGTTACCTGACCTGTCAGGATTGCACCCACCACCGGAAGGGCTATGAGGATTCTAAAAAAACTCAGGGCGTTTGCCATCAAGTTTAGAATTATAATTGATGGAACTGATCCTTTCATTTCTCCTGGGCTCCTTCCTCGGTCTCCTTTACAACGAACTGATTTACAGGCAGGCGCGCAGGTTCCCGAGCAGGAATCTTTTGTACACTTTCTGGTTCAGGTTTGTTATCCTTTTTGTCCTTGCTCTATCAGTCGCCCTGCTTTATGGTGTTCATGGACTTCTATCCTTTGCCCTGGGAAACTTAATATTCAGGTTCCTTCATACCCTCTTCAGAACCTTTATACTTGTAGGATATTAGAATGGAAGCGCTCAACAGCCTCCTTGTGCTCCTCAATGAACCTCTCGTTCAGTTCTTTCTCTGGACTGCGGTTTTATACATCATTGCCAGCGTTTTCGTAGACCGGAGGGTTGCCTTCTGGATAGGGCTCGTAAGTGCAACAGCTTTCTGGATCAAAATTCATGGAGCCTCTGTGGCTCTCAAGGGATGGGGGATAGTAGTAGCTGTTCTCCTGATAGTTCTCGGCATAAAAAAGCTCTTTCACCTTAACGTTGTTCTTCTCCTCAAGGGGCGTAAGAGGTGTCCTCTCTGCTGGGAGACCGCTCACAGAAAGGCACTTATCTGTCCTTACTGCGGTCACAGATTTTCCTCTCAGGAGGGAGCGGGGGAATAAATTAAATTCTTAGGGGTAAGGAAATGGATCTCAGGATGGAAAGGCTCCTTAGGGAGATGAAGAGGGAATTTCTCAGAAGGTTTGAGGAGGAAAGGAAGAAGAGGAAGGAGGTGATCTGGCTCAGGAAAAAGCTTCCCCTGAGTAACCGCTCGGGTGGTGCTTTCCTTGAAAGGCGATCCGGTATGTTGTAAAATTTCATTCTCCTGAGGGGCCGTAGCTCAGTTGGGAGAGCGCCGATATGGCATGTCGGAGGTCACGGGTTCAAGTCCCGTCGGCTCCATTAGGGGCTGGTCCCAGGTAGAGCCGGTAGCTCAGTCGGTAGAGCAACGGCCTTTTAAGCCGTGGGTCCCGGGTTCGACCCCCGGCCGGCTCACTTTACAAATAAAACAAGAAAACAGATGATAAACGATAACGTTTTCATAGCCCTCCTCCACTATCCCGCAATGGACCGAGAAGGAAACCTGATAATCACTTCCTTTACTACCATGGACCTTCATGATATAGCAAGACCGGCAAGAGCGTATGAAGTAAACAGCTTCTACATCGTCCAGCCCGTTGATGCTCAGAGGCTGGTAATTAAAAGGCAGATAGATTACTGGCTCTCTGATGAGGGGAAAAAGGCTAACCCTACTCGTTACGAGATAGTTCAGATGGTGAGGTTAAAATACACCTTTGAGGAGGTTGTGGAGGAAATAACCGAAAGGAGAGGAAGGAGGCCCCTTTTAGTGGGAACGGATGCGAGGGAATACCAGGGAGCAGTGAGATATAGGGAGCTGGCAGAGAGGATTCACAAAAGGGAAGATGATTTTCTGATCGTCTTCGGAACAGGATACGGGATCCCCCCCGACATGATGAGGACCTTTGACATGATCCTTGAGCCAGTTAAGGGGGCTGGGGAATGGAACCATCTCAGTGTAAGGAATGCTGTAGCGGTCATCCTTGACAGATTGCTGAGTTCAAACAGGTGCTGACCGATGGTTTACCATCTTGCACTTCTACTGCGGGATTATGTATTTGCCTTTAACGTTTTTAAGTACATCACATTCCGGTCTTTTACCGCCATATTGATCGCTTTTTTCCTGACCCTTATCCTTTCGCCCCGTTTTATAGAAAAGCTCTCCCGTCTCCAGAAGTTTCTTGGGGGATATGTGCGGGAGTTTACCCCTGACAACCACGCTGAGAAAAAGTACACCCCTACGATGGGCGGGGTTGTGATAGTAACCGTTATTCTTATCTCCTCTATACTTCTTATGAGGCTGGATGTTAAATACACCTGGGTTCTTGTTTTTGCCACCCTGTCCTTCGCCCTTATAGGGCTCGCAGATGACTGGCTAAAGCTAAAGAACAAGAAAGGTCTTTCAATCAAGGTCAAACTAACCCTCCAGATAATATTTGCAGCCTTAATTTCCCTTCTGATCTTTGAGTGGATAGGGATTGAAACAAAACTCTACTTTCCCTTCTTCAAGGATCTTACCTTAGACCTTGGATGGCTCTACATTCCCTTTGCTGTTTTTGTTATTGTAGGGACCGCTAACGCTGTAAATCTTACCGACGGCCTTGACGGGCTCGCTATAGGTCCAGCAATGACCACCGCCACCGCCTTCGGGGTTATAGCTTACGTGGTTGGCCACTCAAAGATCTCCCAGTATCTGGGAATCCCTTACGTCCCCCTTGCGGGTGAACTGACAATATTCTGTTTTGCCGTAATAGGCGCGGGGCTTGGTTTTTTGTGGTTCAACGCCTTCCCTGCCCAGATGTTTATGGGTGATGTGGGTGCCCTCGGGCTCGGTTCTGCCATAGCAACGGCTTCAATTCTGACAAAGTCAGAGTTTCTCCTTGCAGTTGCAGGAGGGATCTTCGTTTTTGAAACGGTGACGGTGATCCTTCAGATAATCTACTTCAGGGCAACCGGCGGGAAGAGGCTCTTTAAAAGAGCGCCTTTCCACCACCACCTTGAACTATCAGGAATGCCAGAGCCAAAGATAGTGGTAAGGATGTGGATCGTTTCTGCCCTCCTCGCTATTGTATCTGTGGCCATGCTCAAGCTCCGTTAGCCTCTATATCCACAAGGTTTAGCTCTCCGTTCATAACGGAGTAAACGATCCTCCTCTTCAATCCCTTTTTGAGAAAGGGAAGTAAGTTCTCTTCCCAGCACATGATTTCCCTTCCGCCGAAGACGATCCGTGAGGATCCGTTCCTTGCCTCAACTCCCTCAATATCTGCCGGAGGGGATACAAAGGTTGGGTAGGGGTTTCCTTCACCAAAGGGTTCAAGTCTGTTCAATTCTTTAATTACATCTTCCGTCAGGTTCCAGGGTGCCAGCTCAAGGTCTATCCTGAGGGGTGGTAATTCCCTTGGCACTTCGCTGAAAACCTCTCTTGCTGTTTCCCTGAATTTTTCAAGATCTCTGGTCTGTACTGTTATGCCGGCTGCATGGGGATGTCCTCCCCACTTTATAAAGAGGTCAGACATCTTCCTCAGTCCTTCGTAGATGTTTATTCCCTCGGCAGACCTGACCGATCCCACAGACTCTTTTTCACCTACCGCAAGGACCGCTACGGGCCTGCCAAAGGTCCTGCTCAACCTGCCTGCAACGATTCCAAGAACCCCAGCGTGCCAGCGCGGGCTCCAGAGGGAGATAAAACTCTCTTCCCTCTGTGGTTCCGCAGACCTCATGGCTTCTTTCAGCACCAATCCCGTTACGGCTCGCCTCTTGTTGTTGATCAACTCAATCTTTCTGGAAAGTAGCCTTGCCCTGATGGGGTTCTGTTCTGTTAGGAGCTCAAGAGCTATTCTCGGGTCACCCAGTCTGCCGGGTGCATTGAGCCTCGGTGCAATTGAGTAAGCTATATCCTTTGAGCTAACGCTGTTACTGATCCTTGATATTTCAAGAAGAGACCTGATGCCGGGCTTTGAGACCCTGCCCTCAAGTATGCTTGTCAGGAGGTTAGTGCCTTTGGAAACCAGGATCCTGTTGAGGTAATTCAAGGGCATTACATCGGCCACTGTTCCGAGGGCAACGAGATCAAGGTATAACCTTGTGTCCAGGTCAAGTCCGAGCTTTGTGGAGATGAGAGTTGCCATATAAAAGCACATAGCTGAGGAAGAGAGTTCCTTCATCTCTCGGGGCGGGTCTTCTGAAGCTCTGGGATTTATCAGAATCGCATCTGCCCGCTGTCTTTCCGGAACATTGTGGTGGTCTATAACTATCACGTCCAGGGGAAAGGACTCAAACTCACTCACTGCAGAGGATCCGTTGTCCACAGCAATGAGGAGGTCTCCGTACCTTGAAAAAATAGTTAGGA